>DATBKA010000368.1:0-1686 GCA_036556105.1 Ilumatobacteraceae bacterium
GAGCGCAGGTCGGTGGTCGACGGCGTCACGGTGTGGACGCGCGTCGCCGACGGTTCGGCCTCGTGGATCCTGCCCGACGGGTGCATCGACGTGTTGTGGAACGGCCACGAGTTGACGATCGCCGGACCCGACACGATCGCCCACCGCGCCCATCCACCGCGGGGGACGCGATTCGCGGCGTTGCGCTTCGCTTCAGGAGTGGCACCGATCGTGCTGGGTGTCGCCGCCGAAGGGCTTCGCGACGAGCGGCCCGACCTCGCCGACGTGATCGATGCGGATGACGCCGACCGACTGACCGAGGTGTTGCTGGCAACCGACCAACCGACGAGCGAGCTCGAGCGTTGGGCGGGACGGCGTCTGGCGCAAGCGGGAGGGCGGGATCGCACAATGAGTCGCGTTGCGGCACTCATCGGCGAGGGACGCACCGTCGCGGAGGTCGCCGCCGAAGTCGGATTCAGCGAGCGTCAGCTCAACCGGCGCTCGCTCGCCTCGTTCGGCTACGGGCCGAAGGTGCTGGCCCGCGTGCTGCGCCTCCAGCGCGCCATGAGCTCCGTCCGCGGTGGGATGTCCTTGGTCGATGCCGCACTCGTCGCCGGCTACGCAGATCAGGCTCACTTCGCTCACGAGGTGCGCGCCCTCACTGGTCAATCGGCATCTCAGCTCGTCGGCAGCGCGGCGAACAGGTCGACGCCGTTGCCGTCGGGGTCGCGCAACGTCGCGTAGCGCTGTCCCCAGAACGCATCCCACGGTGCGAGGTGGCCCTCGAAGCCGGCGGCGGTCATGGCCGCATAGGTGGCATCGACGTCTGCGGGGTCGGCGCACTCGAAGGCCAGCGCAGTACGCGGCGAGCCGACCGGCGCGGCGGTCCATCCCGGGTCGAACGACTTGATCGTCGACTCCGGATCGATCATCAGGCGAAACCCGCCTGCCAACGTCACCTCGACGTGCGGTGCGTCGTCGGCGTCGACGGGGATCTCGAGACCAAGAGCGCGATAGAAGGACAGGGTCCGCGGCAGGTCGGACGCGACCAACCCGATGGCTGAAGGAACGACGGTCATGGCCCCAACGGTACGAAAGCGCTCAGCCGCGTGTCTTGTCGAAATCGGACATGCATGCGCCAGAATGAGGCGATGAGCTCCCACGGTCACGCCGGGCACGGTCACGCCGGGCACGGTCACGGCCAGGACCGCGGGCTGCGCGGCTTCCTGCGCTACATGAAGATGCTGCCCAAGATGTGGCGATCGCCGGTCAGCAGGGCCGTCATTGGTGAAGTCGCTCCCCAGACCGGCGAGTGCGTGGTCGATGTGGGTGCGGGCATGGGCCCGGCAACGATGCTCGCCGCCAAGATGGGCGCCTCTGTGGTCGCTGTCGACCCGACGCCGTACATGCGCCGAATCATCGCCCTCCGTCGCTTCGGTCAGCGCCGCCGTGCTGCCATCAGCGTGGCCGACGGCTCCGCCGAGTCGATCCCCACCGGCGACCACAGCGTCGACGCGGCGTGGACGGTGAACACCATGCACCATTGGACGGATATGGATGCGGCGACCCACGAACTGGCACGAGTACTGCGACCCGGAGGACGGCTCGTGCTCGTCGACGAGGACTTCGACTCGCCGACGCACCCGGCCTTCGCGCACATGCAGAAGCGGCGGGCCGAGCGTGAACGTCACTTCGCCGAGATCGATC
>DATBKA010000369.1:0-1840 GCA_036556105.1 Ilumatobacteraceae bacterium
GCCGCAGCCGACGGGCCAGCGCTACTGCATGAACAGCCTTGCCCTCGATCTCGTCAAGGCTGACGATGTCGCCACGGGTGGGTCCTGACCCGGGCCGGCCTTAGTCGACGAAGATCTCGCGGCGGAGCAGCGCGTGGCAACCGAGTGTTGCGTCGACGACTTGCGTGACGCCGAGATCCATCGCCACCGACGCCAATGAGTAGGCGTCGTCGGCGCTCATTCCCAAGTGCATCTGCATCAGCCACAGCATCTGCTTGGCCGCCATGCGCATCGCTTCGTCGAGGTTGGTGCCGAAGCCGTGCGTGCACCATGCATCCGCGGTCTCCAGCAACGGTGACGACACTCCGATCGCAGGTTCGACCCAGACCTGGATTCGTGCCGTCAACGACGCCTCGATCGCGGTGCCGCAGATCTCGCCGTCACCCTGGGCGAAGTGCGGATCGCCGACGTAGAGCAACGCACCTTCGGCGAAGACCGGGTAGCACATCGTCGCCCCGGGGCCGATGCGCCAGTTGTCGACGTTGCCGCCGAACACCCCGGGCGGGATGCTCGAGTGCCGGCCGGGCTCGGCAGGGGCGACACCCATCACGCCGAAGTGGGGCCGCACCGGGACCTGCACGGCGCGGGTGAACGGTTGCCGCACTGATGCCTCCGGTGGAGTCACGACTCCAGGCACGTCATACAGCGGACGGGTTGTGAAGTCGTAGGCGAACTTCGGCGCGGCCAACGTGCCGAACCGCGAGCCGTTGATCGCGTCGTCGGAGAGGCCGTAGATGGTGATCCGCTCCTTGCCGAACTCGTCGTAGAGCAAGCCCCAGTTGGCGGCGCAGTTGCTGCCGTGGGGGAGACGCGGCCACATGTCGAGGATCCGCACCATCAACGTGTCGCCGGGTTGGGCACCTCGCACCGCGATCGGACCGGTCATCACGTGGACGCCCGGGCCACGGTCGGCTTCGGCGATGCCGTCCCAGATGGCGCGGATCCCGTCGTCCATCAACAGATCGGGGGCGTCGCCGGCGTGATGGGTGACGGCCTCGATCTCGATGATGTCGCCTGGGTCGACCTCCAGCACCGCATCGACATCGCGGTCGAGGTAGCCCCAGAAGCATGTGTCAGGAGTTGCAGCCAGGTGATGTTCGTGGTTGGCGGTGCCGATGCGCGCAGTGAGGTCGAGGCCCATGGTCGCACCGTAGGCGACGTAGTGTTTCGCCTTCGTTTCGGCTCAGTGATCGTCCGATGATCTCGCGGACGGCGTCGCCATGGTGATGGTGGCCGTGTTGCTCGTGACTCCTCGTCACGAACGGCAACGAACGATTCAGCCGGTCGTCACCGCGGCGTACTCGGAGACCGCCGCGTAAGCCCGCGGCCCGTAGATCGTCCCTGGCCCTCCACTCATCAACATGGCGACGCCGATCGCTTCCGCCGCCTCTTGTCGCGTTGCCCCGGCGCGGATGGCGCCTTCAGCATGCGAGGCGATGCAACCGTCGCATCGCTCGACGACGGCGATTGCCAACGCAATCAGCTCCTTGGTCTTCGTGTCGAGATCACCCGCAGCGAACGCCGCGTGGTGGAACTCGCCGAAGCCCTTGTAGACATCCGGAATCGCATGGCGCAGCTCGCGGCTCAGTGGTCGCAACTCCTCCAGCACCGCCTTGCCGTAACCGTCGTCCATCATCGGCTCCTGTCTGGTCGTCGATGCGAGTATGTACGCAGTCAGCGGCAGCGAGACAGAGACTTTGGTCCATTCCGTTGATACCCATGGGGGTATTTTGTGAGCGGGAGCTTCCCCAGCCCGCCTCAGACTGCTTGGGCGCGGCAATCCACCACCGGTGGCACAACT
>DATBKA010000370.1:0-8973 GCA_036556105.1 Ilumatobacteraceae bacterium
CGCGGGGCGAGGTCGTCGACGAAGGGGCGTTGTTCCGGGCACTGAACGACGGCATCATCGCCGGCGCCGGGCTCGACGTGTTCGAGACCGAGCCACCGTACGACTCGCCGCTGATGGATCTGCCCAACGTCGTCGTCAGCCCGCACGTCGGCGGCATCAGCACCGTTTCCGTCGCCGAGATGTTGCGCCGCTGCACAGCAGCGGTGATCGACGTCATCGAGGGACGCGTGCCGGACGGCCTGGCCAATCCGGCGGTCCTCGACGCCTGATCGCGCCAGTCGCGGTCGCACCATTGGTTGCACGGTCGGGCATGCTCTCGACGGCGCGCGGCGCGACCATCGAGCGCATGGCGAACGAACCAACTCTGCGTCCCGGCGATCAGTCGGTCGATGGCTGGGTCGAATACCTGCAGACCCAGCTGAAGAACCTCGGCGGAAGCATCATCGGCATGCCCGACGACTACACGCCGACCGGCGTCTTCGACGAGGAGACCGAGCGCTACGTCCGCGCCTTCCAGGCGGACCGCCACGTCCAGGTCGACGGTGTCGTCGGTGACGAGACCTGGAACGTGCTCCACGGCAACGTCGACGACCGTGATCCCCATGCCGACGGGCGGCAACCGCACACCTACGTCGAGGAGACCCCCCGGCTCGAGTGGGAGAACGACGGCCACTACGACGCCGGCACCGACTCCTACACCTACCTGGCGATGAACGTCGGCCAGTCACCGATTTCGTCGGTCGTGGCGACCGTGCGGGTGACCAATGGGTCGGTGGGGTTGCTCGGCGATCATTGCGTCGGGTGGACGGACAGCGGCGCCGACGCCGGACCGGGCGAGCCGATGAAGTTCACGTTCTGGCTCGACCGGCGCCTCGCCCACAACGAGGAGTGCGACGTCGAGTTGACGTTGCCGAGCGAGAACGGTGGCGCCTCGTTCAGCCCCGGCCTCAGCGGCTACCTGCAAGCCCTGGCCCACAACGAGTCGGTGGACTGACCAGGCCTCACTGGGCGACGGCCGACGCGGCCTCGCTGCCGGAGTGCTGCTCGCGCAACACGTGCCGGTGGGCGTGGGCGATCGCCGCATCGAGGTCGGTGAACAGGTGGTTCTCGTGCGCCAGCCGGTCGAGCGCCCCCACGGCCTGCAGCACGCGCAGATGGTGGGCGCGCGGCCCGGCGATCAGTGCCGTGATCCGCTGCCGCTCCAACTCGCTGACGATCTCGCCGAGGGCCTGCGCACCGGTTGCGTCGAGCACTTGCAGCGCCGGCATCCGCAGGATCACGACACGGACGTCGGCGACATCGGTGAGCTCGTGCAGGAATCGGTTCGCGGCGCCGAAGAACAACGCACCGTCGAGCCGGTAGGTCACGATGTGCTTCGACAGCAGCGCCGACTCGGTCTCCATCGTCACCTCGCCGACGGCGGCGATGGGCTCGGCCACCGCCTCCGCGGCGCGTGACATCGACCGCAGCGCGAGGATTGCCGCGGCGGCAATGCCGATCTCGACGGCGACGATGAGGTCGAAGACGATGGTCGCCAACGCCGTCAGCACGAGCACGAGAGCGTCGGATCGTGTCGAGCGCAGAATCGCCCGCAGGTTGTGGGTCTCGACCATTCTCGATGCCGTGACCATCAACACTCCGGCGAGAGCGGCGAGAGGGATCTGCTTGACCAGGCTGCCACCGAAGTACACGACGAGCACGAGCACGAGCGAGTGGACGATGGCCGCGGTGCGGGTGCGCGCTCCGGCGCGGACGTTGACGGCGGTACGGGCGATCGCGCCGGTGGCCGGCATCCCACCGAACAGCGGAGAGGCAAGGTTGGCCAGACCTTGCCCGAAGAGCTCGCGATCTGAGTCGTGGCGCCCGGTGTCCGACATCCCGTCGGCCACCTTTGCGGACAGCAGGCTCTCCAGCGCGCCGAGCAGTGCGACCGCCAGCGCCGCCGAGAACAGATCGCTCATCTTGGCCAGCGACAGGTGCGGCAGTGACGGTGCCGGCAGCGAGTCAGGGAGCACTCCGATCTTGCCGATGTCGAGGTCGGCGATCAGGGTGACCAGGGTCGCCACGATCACGGCGACGAGCGAGCCGGGAATCGTCGGCCGCAGCCGGCGGATGACCTCCATCACCACCACGACGAGGCAGACGATGCCGATCGCGGCGAGGCGTCCATCGCCGAACGCTTTGCCGATCGCCTTGCCGGCGACCACCGCCGTGTTGTCGCCGTCCGGCTTGGCGACGCCGAGGGCCGCCGGCACCTGCTGCAGAAAGATGATCACGGCGATGCCGACGGTGAACCCTTCGATCACCGGCCACGGCACGTAGGCGAGGTAGCGGCCGAGACGGGCGAACGAGGCGGCGACGATCATCACTCCCGCCATCAGCCCGATGAGGAAGACGGCCTCCACACCCTGACGTGCGACGATCGGGACGAGCACCACGGTCATCGCTCCGGTCGGCCCGGAGACGGCCACGTTGGAGCCGCCGAACACGGCGGCGACCAGACCGGCGACGATCGCAGTCATCAATCCGGCGTCGGCACCGATGCCCGTGGTGATGCCGAAGGCCAGTGCCAGGGGCAAGGCGACGACACCGACCGTGATCCCGGCGATGACGTCGCGCCGCCACGAGCGGCGCAACCCGGCGTAGTCGCGCCGGCTGGGTAGGAACGAGCGAAAGGACGTGGTCATGAGCGTCCGGGCGTTGCCCGCAACCCGGCGAGGAGCTCTTGCGACTCGGCGAAGGTGTTGATGAGGAACCGCTTGGCGACGGCGAGCAGCGTGGCGATCTCCGGGTCGCGCAACGCGTAGAAGACGGTCGAGCCTTCCTTCCGTGTCGTGACCACTCCGGCCCGGCGCAGCACACCGAGCTGCTGGGAGAGGTGCGACAACTCGATGCCGACCAACGGCTGCATCTCGCCGACGGAGGCCTCGCCGTCGGTGAGCACTTCCAGGACGCGGATCCGCGCCGGATGAGCGAGCGCCCGGAACAGGTCGGCCTTGATTTCCGAGATCGGCATGCTCAACGCGGCGTTGGCGGAACGATCCGGCATCAGAGATCCTCTAGATACATCATCTGACAAGATTATCAGATTGTCGGCCGGTATCAACGCGACGATCTGCGGCATCTACGCAACGGTTTACGCTGGCGGCGCAGCGAGATCTCGACGCCGATCGACTCGCTTGGAGGATCAGATGGCCGAGACGGACGCCGAGGTTCTCACGCCGGAGGCGGGCCACCGCGCTCGCATCGCCGTGGCGCTGTCGGGGGGCGGGCACCGCGCCTCCCTGTTCGGGCTGGGAGCGCTGCTCTACCTGGTCGACGCCGGCAAAGCCAGCGACTTGTGCTCGATCTCGTCGATCTCGGGCGGCTCGCTGACCAACGGCTACGTCGGGGTCAACGTCGACCTGGCGAGCACGACGGCAACCGCGTTTCGCGACGGCGTGCGCCCACTCGCCAAGGCGGTTTCGACTGGTGGGACGGTCTGGGCCCGCCCGCTGACGTACGCCTATCTGGCCTCGATGGTCGTCGTCCTCGGGCTGGCGTCATGGCTCTGCTTCCCGCTCGACGGGGCGTGGCCGCTGCTCGTCTGGGCGGGCGCTGTCATCGTCGTCGGGTGGCTGGCCCAGAAGCGCAGTTGGATCGCCGGTCGCTCCTTCGATGCCGTGTTGTTCCACGGCGCGAAGTTGAGCGACATGCACACCGCCGTGGAGCACGTCATCACGTCCTGCGACCTGCAAACCGCCGAACAGGTCTACTTCTCCGGTCGGTTCGTGCACTCGTTCCGGCTCGGCTGGGGCGAGCCGGCCGATCTCCGCGTCGGCTGGGCCGCGCAGGCGTCGGCGTGCCTGCCCGGTGCGTTCTCCCCTGTTCATCGCTCGGTCGATGCGCACCGGTTCCGCGATCCCACGCCCGACGCGCCGAAGAGCTTCATCCTCGTCGACGGCGGCGTGTACGACAACATGGGCACGGAGTGGCCGATGCGCCTGTCGCGGCGTGTCCACGAGGGCACGCCGCCGACGCCGCCGCCGGTCGTGCCCGACGAGTTGATCGTCGTCAACGGCAGCGCCGGGCAAGGTGTGACGATGCGCAGGCGGTTGCGCGTGCCGATCATCGGCGAGCTGCTCGCGCTCCTTGCCGACAAGGACGTGCTCTACGACCAGACGACAGCGGTGCGCCGCCGATTGCTCGATCAGTTGTTCCGCGATCGCAATCCGGCAGGCGCGCTCGTGCAGATCGACCGTTCTCCGTTCGCCCTGCCGCGGCAGTTCGACCGACCGGACGGAGCGACGAGCGACGATCTCGCCAAGCGGGCGCGGCGCATTCTCGATGCGCTCGGTGACACCGAGGCCGCCTGGCAGCAGGAAGCCGACACCAACCGCGCCGTCGGCACGACGCTGTCGAAGATCCCTGCCGATCGCGCCGCCCGGCTGCTGCGCCACGCGTACGTGCTGACCATGGTCAACACGCACCTGCTGCTCGACTATCCGTTGCTCGACATCCCCGACGTCGACTCGTTCCTGCCGCTCGTGCGATGACGGTCGACCCGGCAGCACAGATCGCCGGCGGGGTGTTGGCTGCACGCTTCGGCCTGCCGGACGACGTCGTTGCCGCCGACGTGACCGACAACCTGATCGGGGACTTCGGCGTGTGCAGCCCGGCGACGTTGTGGGTGTCCACGATGCTGGACAGTCCGGAGGAAGTCGATTCCTATCGCGCCGGCGCTCGGCAGCCGGCAGCGAGTTGGATGCAACCCGACGAGCAGATCGTCGCCCACAACGAAGTAGTGCTCCACGAGCAGTGGGATGCCGCCGTGCAGGCGCGGCTCACCGATCGGAACACGATCGTCGACCCGGTGCTGCGGCTGATCGTCAACTCCGTCGAGGATGCGCTCGCACTGCAGCAGCTGGGCACCGTCGGACCGATGCACGTGACCGCTCACATCGGCGCCAACCTCGGTCCGTGGCAGTGGCGATGGCCACTGCGCGTCGGCGTGGTCTCGTCCGCGCATGGCGAACGACTCGCCGCGGAGGTGAAGGGCCCGGGGCGGTTCGCCGACCAGTACGAGGTGAGCATCGTCGAGGCGGGCGCCGACACAGAGCTCGACATCCTCGTCGTCCACACCGACGCCGCCGAACGGCCGGCAGCGTCCGCTGGTGCCGTCCTCATCGTCGGCCCGGCGCTGGCGGCACACGATGCCGCGGCGTTGACGGACCGCCTCGACCGCGGCCGCGGCCTTCGCTGCGGCGCGGTCGTCGCCGTGCCGGACGACGACATGCGCTGGTTCGAAGAGCTGGTCCGCGAACTGTCGCACGACCGCCCGCTCGACGCCGCCGTCGGCATCGTCAGGCCGGACGCGGTCACCGCCGGCGACCCACGATTCCTTGCCGTGACGGCGTTGCGCAACTGGAGCTTCCTGGTCACCGAGCAGCTGCGCGACCGGCAGATCGACGCACCGTTCGCCGATATCGCCCGCACGGTGCGGTTCGACAGCGAGGCGTTCGGCGGGCGAATCACTGCCGACAACGTACGCACCGTCGAAGCCGCTGGAGCGGGCACGGTGAGCATCCGCGGCGACGCCCTGCACATGGCGGCGGCGAAGCCACCGGCCGCCGAGGCCGCCGCAGAGGCACCGATCCTCGCGCCGACTGCGCCGCCGGCCGAAGCCGCGACTGCGGACTCGCGGCGATTGAACGTCGTCGTGGAGAGCGGCAGAGTCGTGCGCCACGACGGGTTCGTGGGCGGCAGGACGAACTCACTGCGACTCAACATCGCCGCCCACGTCGACGAACCGGTGGTCAGCGCAGACCGAACCTTCAACAACCCGACGCCGGGCCAGGCGATCGACCTCGACGTGCTGATCCAGGCCGGATGGGCGAAGGCCAAGCCGGCCAAGCGCACCCTGCACTTGCCCGCCGACGCCGACAGTGAGTGGACGGAGCCCGTCAAGCTGCGCGTCCCGGCAACGCTGAAGCGCGCCGAGGTGTTCATCACGGTGATGTTCCAAGGACGCGCCGTGCAGAGTGCCGTGCTGTCCGGCGCCGTGCTCGACAAGAAGGCCCCGGTCGGACCGGAGGCGATGACGCTGACGGTCGACGTGTCGACGCCGCCGTCGGTCGCCGCCGACACGGCGCGGGAGCGACCCGAAGCCGGAGCCTCGTTCGTGGTGCTGCCGTTGAACGGCAAGCCGGCGCTCTTCGATGCCGCCCGCGGCGTGCCGATCTCGGCCGGCGACCTCGACAGGGCCAACCGCAACGTGCGCAAGGACCTCATCGAGACGTTCCTCGACCCACCGGCGGACCTCGCCGCCGCCGCTCACCCGCTGGCCAAGCTGGCCACCCGCGGGTCGCTGCTGCGTGACGCGCTGCGCGGCAAGGAGAAGACGTTCTACGACGACGTCACCTGGGTGCACGTGTCGTCGTTCGGAGGAGGGCACGTCCCGTTCGAGCTGATCTACGACCACCCGATGCCCGACTCGTTCGACGTGCCCGTCTGTCCGAGCGCGCTGGCGGGTGCCGAGGAGTGCACCAAGGACTGTGCAGATCGCAAGCGTTCCGACGTCGTCTGCCCGTTCGGCTTCTGGGCGACCAGCAAGGTCGTCGAGCGACGGCTGCACACCACGAACCGGCGCGCCGCAGTCGTCAGCGATCAACGCAAGGTCGCCGTGCGCCAGGGAGCCGCCGTCGCCGTCACGCCGAAGGCCGATGTCGACGACCACACCGCCTCGACGCGCATCGGTCAAGCCGTCTCCGCCTTCACGGCTCCGGGCACGTGCACGATCACGGCCACATGGGACGAGCTCGAGCAGGCAGTCACGAACCCGTGCAACCTGGTCGTGCTGGTGACGCACACGATCGATCCAGAGGATCCTGAGGATGACCTGACGACGCAGCTCGAGCTCGGTCAGGAGGCGAAGTTCGTTCGCAACATCGACAAGCGCTACTTCAACCCGACACCGAACGAGCCCGGCCCCGTCGTGCTCGCCCTCGGCTGCGACACCAACGAGGTCCAGGCGTCGTATGCCAGCCTGGTGCAGCGGTTGCACAGCGCCGGTGTCGAGATCGTCGTTTCCGCCATCTCGCAGATCCCGGGCAAGGAGGTGGCCGACTTCGTGCAACGGCTCACGGAGGTTCTCGCCGTGTTGTTGGCCGACGCCAACGGCGACCCGAAGCGCTTCGGCGCAGTCATGACCGCCACCCGTCGCACCACGCTGCTGCGCGGCGACGTGCTCGCTCTTGCACTCACCGCCTCTGGCGACGGCGACGTGCAGCTCATCGGAGGATGACGTGCTGACCATCGATCTGATGCCCGCCAAGTTCGGCGACGCGATCCTGCTCACCTACGGCTCGAAGCGCCGGCCGCACCGCATCTTGATCGACGCCGGCCTGGCCGCCGTGGCGCCGGCGGTGTTGGACAAACTCGGGTCGTTCGACGGTCCGATCGACCTGTTCGTCGTCACTCACGTCGACATCGACCACATCGGCGGCGCGGTGCGGTTGCTCAACGAGAAGTCGTTCACCGATCGCGTGCTCGGCGTGTGGTTCAACGGCTTCAAGCACCTCGACGAGTTCTCCGACCTGCTCGGGCCGATCGACGGCGAGCGACTGACGACGCGGCTGGTCGAGCTGGGGATCCCGTGGAACGCCGGGTGGCCATGGCGCGACGCGACGGCGGCGACGACACCCGTCGGCGGCCCGGTCGTTGCCGCCGCCGGTCCGAAGACCGTCAAGTTGCCGGGCGGAGCGTCGGCGATCGTGATCTCGCCGACGCCGACGAAGCTGGCCAAGCTGATCCCGGTGTGGAAGAAGGCGATCGAAGCAGCCGGGCTCTCACCGATCGCCGCGGCAGTTCACGAACCGGCGGAGGCGCCGCGTCGCACGCTCCTCGGCGTGCCCACGCTCGAGGAAGTTGCGGCACGGGCGAGCGACGACGACAACGCCGAGGCCAACGGCTCCAGCATCGGCTTCGTGTTCCGCGTCAAGAGCGGCGGCGTGATGCGGTCCGTGCTGTTCGCCGCCGACAACCATCCCGACGTCCTGATCGCCGGCCTCGACGCGCTGCGCAAGCAGAAGCCGAAGTACAAGCTGGACGCGTGCAAGCTGCCCCACCACGGCAGTCGCCGCAACGTGACGCGCGGTGTGGTACAGCGGATCGACTGCCCGTTGTGGCTGTTCTCCAGCAACGGTGTGCAGTTCTCCCATCCGAATCCCGAGGCACTCGCTCGGGTCGTGGTCGATGGCGGTCCGAACCCCACGATCGTCGGCAACTACGACACGGAGTTCTTCACCGGTTTTCGCGACACATACCCGCCCGCGCAGCACGGCTACACGATGACGCTGCCCGAGTCCGGCAGCGAAGGGATCTCGATCGAGATCGGTTGAGCGTCAGGAACCCGGTGGGTTGTACAGGGCCTTGACCTTGGCGACGTTGTCCACGTCTTCGGGCGTCAACAACACGACCGTGCGCACCCCGGCCACGCCACTCGCTCCGACCAGCAGGGCGAGAGCAGCGGCACTCGTGGCGTCGGGGAGATCGGCGAGCACGTACACGTCGTCCGGGCCGAACGCGAAGTAGAACCCTTCGAGCGAGCCGCCCAGACCTTCCACCGCGGCCGACACTGCCGAACGCCGTGCCGTGCCGCCGGCAGCGAGGATCGCCTTGGCTCCCTCCACTGAGTAGTTGCCGATGAACAGGTACTTTGACACGTGACCCCCTTTGCGCGACGGAAAGTGCTCACTATCCGCCGTCGCGCCGGAATTGGCAAGACGGTCCGGCGTGCATGCATCTTCAACATAGGCGTCGCGGGACCTTCCGCCCTTGCCGTTGATCACGGCACGTCGTCGAATTGGCCAATGACGCGCAGATCGGTGCCGCCGGTGATCATCGGGGCAGGGGTGATGGGTTGCTCGATCGCCCTGCAGATGGCGCGCGCCGGGCAGCGCCCGATCGTCCTCGACAAGGGTCGCGCTGCCGGAG
>DATBKA010000371.1:0-1570 GCA_036556105.1 Ilumatobacteraceae bacterium
AGAAGAAGTGGGCAGCGCGCTGCTTGCCGCTCACAACGCCGGTGTGGTGCATTGTGACATCAAGCCCTCGAACGTCTTGTTCGACGAGAGCGGGAACGCGTACCTGGCGGACTTCGGCATCGCCGTCACGTCCAGCACTCAGGATCCGACCGCGGATCGAACCCGCGCCTACGCGGCGCCGGAGTTGATCGACCGCACCGGCGACTCCGTCCGATCCGACATCTTCAGCTTCGGGTGCATGTTGTGGGAGCTGCTTGCCGGACATTCGCCGTTTGCCATGATGCCGTTCACCAACGCTCGGCTGCCGAGCCTGGCCGGTTCGTTGCCCGAACCGTGCGAAGCACTGGACGCGGTGATCTCCAAGGCGACCTCGGCAGCCGCTGAGACGCGGTTCCAGTCGATGGCTGAACTCATCATCGCCTGGCGCGATGCCGTCGGCCGCCCGGAGGGTGTGTTGACGCCGATGGGCGAGCGTGCCTTGATCGAGCCTGATTCGTCGCGCCGCCGGGCCGTGCGGGCGTTGAGCACGGCGGTATCGGCAGAGGTCAATCCCTACAAGGGGCTGCGCGCCTTCGCCGAAGCGGATGCATCGGACTTCTTCGGTCGCGACGACGTGACCACCGCCTTGCACGACACACTGCTCGCCAAAGGATTCGTCACCGTGGTCGGTCCCTCCGGTTCCGGGAAGAGCTCGTTGGTCCACGCCGGGCTCGTGCCGAGGCTACGAACCGGGGGCGCTCGGGTGGCGGCGATGGTGCCGGGTGACCGACCGACCGTCGCGCTACGGCAGGCGTTGCGCGAGGTAGCTATGAAGGACAGCGGTTCCAACGACCCGAGCGAGGTGTTCCGCGAGGTGATCATGGATGGCGCCGGTCCGATCGTTCTCGTCGTCGATCAGTTCGAGGAGTGCTGGACACTGGCCGACATCAGCGAGCGGGAGCGGTTCTTGAGTTCTCTCGCCGTCGCCCGTCACTGCGGTGTTCGTTGCGTGACCACCGTTCGCGCCGACCTCTATGACCGGCCGCTGCAGCACGCCTTGATCGGCCAGATGGTCGCCGACGGCACGTTCCCGTTGCCGCCGCTGAGCCTCCACGCGTTGGAGGAGGCCGTGGTCGAACCCGCCGACAAACACGGTGTCACCTTTGACGATGGAGTGGTGACGGCGGTCGTCGCAGAGGCCCACGTCCAGCCGGCCGGACTGCCACTGCTGCAGTTCGCAATGGCCGAGCTGTATGAACGGCGTGTCGAGAACGAAGTCACCGCGAACGCGCTGACCGAACTGGGTGGTCTCGGCGGAGCCATTGGTCGACGAGCCGAAGACATCTACAAGTCGCTCGACGAAGACATGCAGGCGCACGCTCGTCAGTTGTTCGGACGGCTCATCGTCCCCGGACAGGGTGCTCCCGACACTCGCCGCCGAGCCCGGATCGGGGAGCTCTCGGAGAGCGATCGCATCGTCGCCGACCGGTTCGTCGACGCTCGCCTCTTGGTCGCCGACCGTGATATGGCGACGCGCGAGCCAGTGATCGAAGTTGCCCATGAAGCGCTGTTCAGCAACTGGCCGAGGCTC
>DATBKA010000372.1:0-1823 GCA_036556105.1 Ilumatobacteraceae bacterium
CGTCGCGTGTGGTCGTGCGGATGACGTATTGCAGTGCATCACCGAAGTGGGCGACGGTGCCGACCGTTCCCGACATCACGTTCGTCTGACTGCCGGGGTCGGTCGTGACGATGCGGAAGGTCTCCGGACGAACGGCGACCAGGGCGTCGCTGCCATCGGGAACCTGCTCGTCGGGCTTGCTGGCGACGAACACCGTGCCGTCCTCGGCGACAACACTGTTTCCCCTCGCAACACCACGCCAGAAGTTGTTGCGACCGATGAATCCGGCGACGAAGGCGGACGTCGGCCGTTCGTACACCGTCTCCGGATCGCCGAGCTGTTCGATGTGACCTTCGAGCATGATGGCGATGCGGTCGCTCATGCTCATCGCTTCCTCTTGGTCGTGGGTGACGAAGATGAACGTGATTCCGAGCTGGCTCTGCAACAGCTTCAGCTCGATCTGCATCTCCTCGCGCAACTTGCGGTCGAGGGCGCCGAGTGGCTCGTCGAGGAGCAGCACGCTGGGGCGGTTGACCAGCGCTCGCGCCAAGGCGACGCGCTGCTGCTGTCCACCCGACATCTGTCGCGGCTTGCGACCGGCGAGCTTGGTCATCTTGACCATGTCGAGGGCCTCGCTGACGCGCGTTGCGATCTCGGCTTTGCCGACACCCTTCTGACGCAGCCCGTAGGCGACGTTCTCGGCGACCGTCATGTGCGGGAAGAGGGCATACGCCTGGAACACGGTGTTGACGTCGCGCTTGTAGGGAGGGATCCCCTGCACGTAGTCGCCGCTGATGCGGATGAACCCCTCGTCGGGCTGCTCGAAGCCGGCCAGCATCCGCAGCGTTGTCGTCTTGCCACAGCCGGACGGGCCCAGCAGCGAGAGGAACTCGCCGGGTTGCACCGCCAGGTTGAGCCGATCGACGGCGACCATCGTGCCGAAGCGCTTGGTGACGTCGGTGAGCTCGACTGCGCCGCGCGCCGAGAAGTCACCGACCGATGACGTCGTCACCTCAGCCACATTCGCTCCCCCATACGTGATTGGCCCCACACCATATTCCCTGTGGTGGCACACGGCGAACAACGACTCGGCGACCGGCGTGTGCCGCCTTGGCGGTGTGCTGCCACCCCCACACCGTTGCACGCCGAATGCCCTCCGATCAAGGAAAGCGCGTGTTTCCGAACGGTGCGCCACGGATTCCCTTGCGCCAGACCCCCTCAACTACCAGTATCCGTAGGCATGGACCGATCTGGGACTCAGCTCGACGACACCGATCGGGCGATCATCGAGCGCCTCCAGGCCGACGGTCGGATCCCCTACACCCGGCTCGGAGCCGCGGTCGGCTTGTCGGAGGCGGCGGTGCGTCAACGCGTGCAACGGTTGATCGATGCCGGCGTAATGCAGGTCGTCGCCGTGACCAACCCGCTGTCGCTGGGCCTGAGGCGGATGGCGATGATCGGTGTGCGGACGGCGGGCCCGACCGACGACCTGGCCAAGGCGCTGCAGGCGATGACCGACATCGACTACCTGGTCGTCACCGCCGGCTCGTTCGACCTGATGTGTGAAGTCGTCGTCGAGGACGACGGCACCCTGCTCGAGTTGACGAACCGGATCCGCTCGGTGCCGGGCGTGATCTCGACCGAGACGTTCATCTACCTCGACCTGGTCAAGCAGACCTTCGCCTGGGGAGCCCACTGAACTGGGTCTGCTCTCGCTGCGGCGTGCATGGGCGCGAAAACACCCCACCTTCGGCATACGGCGCGCCCAAGCACCTTCAATGGGCGCGAAAACCTCCCGCCGGCGGCATCTGGCGCGCCCATGCGGGCGAAGATGAGCGGTGCGG
>DATBKA010000373.1:0-1520 GCA_036556105.1 Ilumatobacteraceae bacterium
AGGAGTTCGGGTTCGCTCACGGCAGCAGGAGCGAGAACTGGCACGTGCAATGGGTCGCCGGCGACACGATGCCTGCTGCCGTCCTCGCCTACGAGGCGTCGATCGGGGTGTTCGTATCAGAGCGTGGTGGCGATGGCTCCACTGAGTTGCAGGAGGAAGACATGACGAAGGCGATCAAGCTGGCCGACAACGACGCCATTTTCACGGCGTCCGGCGGCGTCGCATCCTGGATCAACGATCCGGAGGACTACGGACGTTTGGTCACCGCCAAGCTGGCACCACCGATCGAGCAGGTCGAGATCGTCGATCGGCTCACACTCTCCGCATTGCGATTGGTCGGTGCCATTCCCCCGGGCTTCACGGCCGGTGACTTCCAGGAGGTCATCGACCAGCTGGTGCCGCAACCGGTGCCGCCGCCGAGCCAACCCGTCGTGTAGTGCTTCGACCTCACTCGTTCGCTCGCGGGAATGAGGTCGGAGCGGCAGCCGCAGACGGGGTCAGCCCGCCATCGCCGCCAACATGTGGTTCATCACCTCGACGTGCTCAGCTTGAGGACTGAACAGGATCACTTCCGAGTCCTTCACGACTCGCACGCTGTGGCCAGGCGGCCAGTAGAAGAGGTCGTTGCCAACGCACGTGTCTTCTCCGCCGTCTGTGTAGGTGACCACCAACTGCCCTGAGATCATGTACCCCCAATGCGGCGCCTGGCAGGCGTCGTCGGTGAGCCCCTTGAGCAAGGGTGCGATGTCGGTGCCGGCGCCGAGCGAAAAGTACTCCCCGGCCATCTGACCGTACGCGGCGGCGTCGCCGAAGTCGACGAGCTGTCGAGCCACGGCTCCGGGAATGTCGATCTTGGCCGGGATGTCGTCCTTGGTGACTCGCATCGTTCCTCCATGACGGTTGCTGGATGTGGAGCTCAGCAAAGTTCGGGACGGCGCATCCGTCTAGTCCCAAAATCGGACCACCACGCGGTGCTCGGCGATGGTAGAGGCGGCGGGCCACTACCGTCGCGGCGGTGATTCGCAATCTCGAGCCGAGGCTCTACGTCGACCCGGCGTCGCACCAAACCGAGCGGGAGCGGATCTTCTGGCGCAGCTGGCAGTTGCTCGGCCCCGCCTCACAGGTCGCCGTGCCCGGCGACTACGTCGCCGCCGAGATCGCCACGGCCAAGGTGTTCGCGACACGATCCGACGACGGCACGCTCCGCGCCTTTCGCAACGTGTGCGTGCACCGCGGGGCGCGACTGCTGGAGGAAGGCACCGGCCATTGCAGCGCGATCCGCTGTCCGTACCATCACTGGGTCTACGGCCTCGACGGGACACTGAAGCGCACACCGTGGTTCGGTGACGACCCGGACTTCGACATGAACGAGTGGCCGTTGCGGCCGATCAGTGTCGAGGAGTGGCGCGGCTTGCTGTTCGTCGCCATCGATCCCGCCGAGTCCTTGCTCGCCAACCTCGGCGACACCGTCGCCGTGCTCGCCGCCGAACCGATTGAGACGTTCCGCCTGTACCGGACCG
>DATBKA010000374.1:0-2847 GCA_036556105.1 Ilumatobacteraceae bacterium
GGATCAGGTGCATGTCACCGAACTCGTGCCAGAGGTAGCCCTCGCCGAGGCTCGCCGCGTACGAGGCCTCGAGCAGAGGCCGGCCGCCGACGGCTTCGAGCATCAACAGGTGTGAGGCCTGGGGCTCGTGCCAACCGGTCAGTAGCCCGTCGACGACCCGAACACCGCGTTCTGGTGTGATGATCAGCTCCGTCCATCCATCGAACGCGCTCACCCACCCCTGCTCGTCGCCGGCGGTCTCGAGGGCGCGCACGACGGTCGTTCCGACGGCGATGACCCGACCGCCCTCACGTCGTGTTGCATTGATGCGGCTGGCGGTGCTGGCGGGAACCTTCACCCGTTCCGGGTAGGGGACCTCGTTGGCCTCCAGCGAGGCGACGCCGGTGTGCAGCACCAGCGGCGTCACGCCGACTCCTTTGGCGACGAGTCGCGTGATCACCTCCGGCGTGAACGGGCGTCCGGCACTGGGCATCTCGGCGCTGCCCGGTTCGGTCGCGTAGACGTTCTGGTACGAACTGATCGGCCACGGCTGCTCGACGTAGCTGTAGCGGATCGGCTGGCCGTTGACGGCAAGCCATGTGTACACCAGTGAGGGCACGTCGAGTCGCGCTACCCAGAGCCGGCCGCCGCCGAAGTACGGCTCGTCGATGGTCATCGACGCGTTGGCGCCGATCGTCAGCGTTCGCGGCACCGGGCCGTCCCATCGCCGCGTGGTCCGTCCATCGATGCGCCGTGGTTCCACGACCCAGCGGCCGTCGTCGAGTCGCGTCGACAGGTGAACCATCAGCAACGTGCCGTCCTCCGCCGAGGCGGTGACCGCGGCAGGGATCACGGTCGAGGTGTTGATCACAACGAGATCGCCGGCGTTCAAGAACGACGGAAGGGCGCCGAACGACGTGTGCGTCAGGCGACCATTCCCGCGTTCGGCGACCAGCATCCGTACCGCATCCCGTGTCAGGCCGCGTGCTTCGGGAGGCTCGCTCGCTTCGAGGTGAGCGGGCAGTTCGAACGACAGCCGTCGGGCGGCGTTCTCGGCAGCTGCCGCGTCGAGCGTGGCCGCGCTCATGGTGCGACCTCGACCAGCTCGGCGGCGCGGAATCGCCCACTCGGAGGCTTCGTGTCGAGCAGGCGACGAATCGCCGGCACGACCGTTTCCGGCGGCGGCCGGTCGGAGATGTCCTCGCCGGGGAATGCTGCCTGGTGCATCTCGGTGCGCATGTCGCCCGGGTCGAACCAGTACACGCGCACGTCGGGCTCCTCGGCGGCCAGCACGTTGGAGAGCTGCTCGAGTGCGGCCTTCGACGATCCGTACCCTCCCCAACCGGCGTAGCCCTCGACTGCCGCATCGGACGTGACGTTGATGACGGCGCCGTGATGCCTGCGCAGGTCCGGCAACACCGCCTGGACGAGGGCGAGTGGCGCGACGACGTTGACCTGCAGCACGTGTTCGAGCTCGGGGAGCGGGTAGTCGGCGAGGCGCGGTTGCGGGGAGGGCCCGAGCACGCTGGCGTTGTTGACGAGCAGGTCGAGACCGCCGAGGTCGCCTACGGTCCGGGCCAGTTCGGCGCGGTGGGCTGCGTCGGCGACATCACCGGCGATGGCTCGGATCTGTTGCTGCGGTGCGACTCGATGCAACCTGGTAGCGGCGTCGTCGAGCACGCTCTCGTCGCGACCGTCGATGACGACGTTCCATCCGTCGCCCACCAGAGCCGTGGCGAGGGCGAGACCCAGCCCCCGCGTACCCCCCGTGACCAATGCGGTCTGCATGATGATCCTTTCCACGTCGTCAGGGTGGCGGCGACGTTTCTCAAGACCATTTAAGCAAGCATTTACTTCTTATATTCCGCGTCGACCGCAATTTCCGGCTCAGGCCACGAGCCCGGCGGCGACGTTGGCGTCGTGGAACTGACGCTCGACGTCGCTGATGTCGTACGGGCGCTCGACCGCGTCGCCGGGGCCCCACTGGCTGCGCGGTTCGTTGACGAAGTCCCCGCCGTAGACGTGAATCGCCGCGGTCACGCACTTGGCCGGGTTGCTGACGCTGTGGATCGTGTCGCTGCCGAGCGTGCACACCTCACCGGTCTCGAGCCGCCGTCGCGCCGTCTCCACGAGCCGCCCCCCGTCGCGCCGCGCGTAGAACTGGTTGTCCTCGGCGCCGGCGTAGATGCCGATGATCGCCCACATCCGATGGTTGTGGGGCATGACTCGCATGCCCGGAGCCCAGGCCACGTTGATGACCGTCAGCGCCGGGTTGTGGTAGAGCATGCTGATTCCGCCGACGGTCGGAGCGATGGCTTCGGCGACAGTGATCGGCGAGGTGAGCGCCCGACTGAGGACCTCCTTGACGGCGTGTCGCGAGTCGGTCTCCTTGGCGCACGCGGCGAGGTCGGCAATCAACGAGTCGAGGTCGAACACGTCCCCATCTTGAACGCGCCGGTCGGCCGTGGCAAGCCGAACGCTCGCTGCGCCGCTCAATCGGCGGAGAGGTCGCCCCAGACGTCGGGCTGCGAACCGTCGACGTCGGTGAACCCGTAGAGGCCGGCGAGCCGGCCGGAGCTCACCGATTGTTGGTTCCAGCGTGCTCGGTTGGGGTCGGCGGCGAGGGCTACCACGGCCCGACCCACGTAGCGAGGTGACTCCGATTGGGCGAAGCCGGGTGGCGCGACCGGCTGGCCGCGATCGGCACGTGTCGTGTCGAGCGCGTCGCGCCAATGATCCTCGTCGACGCCAAAGTTGTCGAGCATCATCTCCGATCTCAGCCACCCGGGCGTCAGCGCCACTGCCGTTGCACCATGCTCGGCGAGCTCGTGACCGAGCGAAAACGCGAGGCGGTTGACGGCGACCTTG
>DATBKA010000375.1:0-6730 GCA_036556105.1 Ilumatobacteraceae bacterium
GACCAGGCCTGCACCCGGCTTGCCGGCGGCCGTCTCGATCTGCAGGTACGCGTCGCTCACCGACGTGCCCGTCGCCGTGAGGCCGAGCAGCGCGGTGAGGTCGGGGTCGGGACGCATCGCGATCAGGTTTCCGCCGCCGTCGACCCACGTCGCCAACATGCTCGCCTGCGCCGCGTCGACGGCGATTTCACCGAGCACGACGACGTCGTAGTCGGCGAGCATCGTCGCCGTCACATCCGTCAGGTCAACCGCATAGAACTCGTTGAGACCCTCGTTGCGAAGGATCTCGGTGTAGTAGCGGCTGAACGGGTTGGCTGAGGACGAGACGACGAGGATGGGGCCACCTGGACCTTCGCTTGGCTGTGGCGGCGGCAACGCAGCGGTCGTGAAGGCCCAGGTGACGTGTTGTGTCAAGGCGTTGCCGGCGACGTCGGTGACGTTGCCCAGGCCGCCCTTGACGGTCGCGGTGTAGGTGGTGCTGAACTCGAGAGCACTCGTCGGGTCGACGATCGCGGTTCGTGTGCCCGCGTTGTACGACACGGTTGCCGGGACGAGGTTGTTCGACGGATCCCGCAACTCGACAGTCGAACCGCTGACCGATGCCGGCGCGATCGGCTCGTTGAAGGTGGCCGTGACGTTGGCAGTGACATCGACGCCGGTGGCGGCCGTGGCGGGCCGGTGCGTGGACACGATCGGTGCCGTCACGTCGGGCGCGACCGACGTTTCGAAGACCACGTCGACGAGATAGTTGGACGACCCGAAGGAGACGGTCGGGTACGAGCCTCCCGGCCCGTACGCGTAGACACCGTTCAGTCCGTCGACACCATTCGCCAGAGCGTGCAGTGGCGGGTTGTCGACTCCTGCTACGGCGAACGAGGTGCCGATCGCGTAGTAGCCGACATTCGTGTGGTACGAGGCGACGTAGGTGGTGTCAGCGTCGATGGCGACGGGGGCTCCGAAGCTGACCAGCTGCCAGCCCGTGGCCGACTCGGCGGAGAACGTGGCGGTCGCCAGGTTCGTCCCTTGCGACGACCACAGGGTTCCAGTGTGGATTCCTGTGTTCTCGGCGGTCTTGTAGAAGCGGATGCCGGTGATGTAGCCGGCGACGTCCGACCGGAACTTCACGCCGAGTTCGACCGCGGCGCTGTCGTTCTCTTCGACTCCGGTGACCGTCGGCGCGAAGATCGAGCACGGGCATGTCTGCGGCCCGGCGGTGATGTCGACGCTGACTGGTGCTCCGATGTTGGCGGAGTCATCGATGGCGCGGGCGATCACCGTCACGGGTCGGTCGACTGCGTGAACGGTGCCGGTCCAGTTCGTGGTGCCGGTTGCATGGGTCCACGTCGTTCCGCCGTCGACCGACAGCTCGACCGCAGCGACGCGGCCGCCGGTGTCACCGGCTGTGCCGGCAATCGCGATGTTGCCGCCGGCGACGGTCGTGCCACTCGCGGGATCGACGATCGCCGTCGTCGGTGGCACGGTGTCGAGTGGGCCACCGGGAACCAGGTCGGCCTGCAGGGTCGCCGGCTGGGCGCCCATGTCGGAGAGCATGTTGACGGTGGCCTGCTGGATTCGCGGATCCTCGGACGAGGAAGCACGATCGTGATACGTGTCGAGGCCCCACGACCACTGTGCAGTCCCGGCGCCGAACACAAGCGCTCCACTGGCGGCGCGGTAGAGGCTGAGCTTGTGCGTCTTCGGCCCGACCGGAATGTTGTTCGTCGTGACCGTGGTCTCGGACATCGTGATGCGCCCTGCCGGGTACCAGCTGGCGTAGGCGTCCTGCTCCCAGTCGATCTCGTAGCCCAGTGTTCCGTCGGTCAACGTCGTGTCGCCAGACATGTCCGTGTTGCGCCACAGGCGCAGCCCGGTGTACGCCGCGGGCACCTCGATGGCGGTCGTCATGTCGCCCCAACTGATCTGTCCGCTGAGCGCGTTCTCCGGCAACCCGCCGTCGTGACCCGTGGTGTTCTCCCTCCACAGCCCGGTCCACACCGCCGGATCGGGGTCGCAGCTGTAGTTCGTCATGCACTCGTAGTGCTCTGACCCTTGCGCAGATCCTTCCTTGTACGACACGAGCGTTCGGTAGTTGTTGCCGCTGCTGATCGGGCTGGGCTCGAAGCGCGTCTTCCAATAGATCTCGTTGCTGCTGAAGAAGGCGAGGTTCACGCCGGCGTCGCGGGCGGCAGTCACGTTGGCGCGCTGCCCGGCGGACCAGTACTCGTCGTGCCCGACGGACAGGAAGGTCTCGTGCTCGAGGATCTCGCTGCCGTACCGATCGGAGTCGACGTCGGTGAAGTAGCTGACGTCGTAGCCGTTGCGTTCCAGCCACCGGACCATCGGGTACTCGGCGTTGAACAGCCAGTCCTCGGTCGGTGCAGAGCGAGTCGTGAACGGCCGGTTGTAGCTGACCTTGTGGGCGTGACCCGGCCCGTCGTAGAGGCTGTATCCGCCGTAGCGGTTGTAGGCCTGCCAGGTCGTGTCCGACGTCTGGAACAACAACTCGGACGCGCCGTCGTCGTCGCGGACGATGAACACGATGTGGCTGGCTTCGCCGTTGGTCGCTGTGGGCCGCGCGATGTAGATGCCGGAGACGGCATCGTTGGGGACCGTCCACGAAGCGGAGATCGACCAGTTGCCGCAGTCGACGAGGTTGTCGTCGGTCGTGCCGTCGATGATGGGACAGTCGGGCTGGTTCGTCTCATCCGTGCCACCGGTCGGGATGGTGTCCACCAACCGGGCACCGTCGCCGCCGTAGTAGCCCAGCCGGTAGATGTCGATCCGGTAGTCAGCCACAGTCGTGTCGATCCTGAAGTCGACCGTCTGCCCCTGGTTCACGCTGATGTCGGTGGCGAAGCCCTGGATGCTGTCGTCGCCGGCCCCGCTCACCTCCCAGTCGGACGGGGGACTCCCGACCTTGCAGTTCTCGGCGACGATCTCGTTCGCCGGCGCCGCGCAGGCTGCGGCAGACGGCGGGTCAGTGGCAGCTCGCGCCGCTGCCGGAGGAACCACCGCGAACAGGGTCAACCCGAGGGCAACCACGCTGATCAGGGCCGACCAGGCGCGCCCGACTTCATCAACCAATACCGCCACTTGCCGCCGCATCAGACTCACCTCGCAACTTGCATGTACGCCTTCACGAGATGCCGCGGAGCGTGGTTTCCCAAGAGCCAAATGTCCTCCGGCGAGGACATGATCGGCCCCTCTTTCGCGCGCTGTGTCAGATCTGACGCCTGGAGACCGCTCACCGCCACGGATCGTGGGATTGGATCGGGTCATTGCAGTTGACGGCGACCACGGAACGTGAGCTTGTGCCCGCCTTCCGCTAGCGCTCGACGTACACAGCAGGTCGAGGGTGCCGTCAGTGCTCACCCACCTGCGGCTTCGTCTTCGTCCGGAACGCTATGGTCCGAGAATGGACCGTCGGCAGCTGGTGGTCGCCGCCGTCGCCGTCGCGGTGCTGGTCGTGCTGGCGGCGGCGTCGGGCTCTGTTCGCGTCTGGACGACGCCGTCGGCGGAAGTCGGCCAACCCTCCGTCGAGACGGTCGGCCCGACCGAGACCGTTGCTCCGCCCGACACCGAAGTCGACGAACCCGGCGCGGAGCATCGGTGGACTGGTGTCCTGTCACAGATCGTCGGCGTGTTGATCATCCTCGCGGTTGTGCTGGCGTTGGTGTCGATCGGCAGGTGGGCGCGGCCACGGTGGCGGCGACGTCCGACCGAGCCGGGCGGTGGCGACGTCTTCCCGTTGCCGGAACTGCCCGAGCACGAGTTGAACGTCGACGTCGACGCGGCACGTGCCGCGCTCGCCGTTGGCGAGCCACGAAACGCGATCGTCGCCTGTTGGATGCAGCTGGAGCGCGATGCCTCGGAGGCAGGTTTGCCGCGTTCGGAGTCCGAGACGTCGGCAGAGTACGTCGAGCGCGTCGTCGCCGCCTCGTCGGTCGACCCGGTTCCCATCGGTGAGCTTGCCGCGCTCTATCGCGAAGCGCGCTTCTCACGTCACGACCTGAACGACGAGCATCGCACGCGAGCGTTCGCCGCGCTGAGCCGCGTGGCCATGGCGTTGCGGCGCGGAGTGAAGGTGCCGACGTGACACGCCAGCGCGTGATCGTCACGTTGTCCATCTGGCTCTTGTTGTCGCTCTCGCTCGCTGCCACCGATGCGCGGCCGTCGGTGATCGTCCTGTTCGGCATCGTCGCCATCGCTGCCGCGGTGACGTTCGTCGTGCTCGACCTCGCCGAGGAGGCCGTCGCCGTCGAGTGGCACCGGCCGAGGAGCCGTCGCCGCGCCACACGCGGCGTTGATCAGCGCGTCAGTTCGCTGCGCAACCAGTTGTACAGCGCGAGGTGGTTGGGTTCGAACGAGTTGCGTGATGCCCTCGTCGAATTGGTCGACGATCGGTTGCTCGTCCACCGGCACCTCGATCGCGCCGCCGATCCTGCGGCAGCGATGGACGCACTCACCCCGGCCCTTCGCCGGCTGGTCGCCGGACCACGTCGCCCGAGCACCGCGGTACGCGAGCTGGACCGGATCCTCACCGACATCGAGGCGCTGTGAACGAGAGGCAGGCGGCGATGACGATCGACATCAGCACGACGTCACGATTGGCTCGTGATGTGCTCGACGAGGTGAACCGGGCCGTCGTGGGCAAGCGCGAGTCGCTCACACTCGTCCTGTGCGGTGTGCTCGCCGGTGGCCACGTGCTGCTCGAAGACCTGCCCGGGTTGGGCAAGACGCTCGCGGCGCGCTCCTTCGCCCAGGCCTTGGGCCTCCGGTTCACGCGCGCCCAGTTCACGCCTGACCTGCTGCCCGCCGACCTCACCGGCTCGTTCGTGTTCGACCAGCGCGTGCATGAGTTCGTGTTCAGGCGCGGACCGTTGTTCACCGGGCTGCTCCTCGCCGACGAGATCAACCGCACCCCTCCCAAGACTCAGGCGGCACTGCTCGAGGCGATGCAGGAGCGCCAGATCACCGTTGAGGGCGAGACGTTCACCCTCGATCCGCCATTCCACGTCATCGCTACCGCCAACCCGGTCGAGTACGAGGGCACCTACCCGCTGCCCGAAGCACAGCTCGACCGCTTCCTGTTGCGGATCAGCTTCGGCTACCCGACTCCCGACGAGGAGTGGGAGGTGCTCGAGAGGAGGATGGCGCGGCAGCAGGAAGCGCAGGAGCTGCGCACCGTCGTCGACGCACCGACATTGCTGGCGATGCAAGCTGCAGTCGAGACCGTGGTGGTCGACGACGACATCAGTCACTACTGCGTCGAGCTGACGGTCGCCACGCGGCGGCACGCTCACACGCTGATCGGCGCCTCGCCCCGCGGCGCACTCTCCCTGCTGTTGTGCTCACGTGCCCACGCCGTGATCAACGGGCGCGACTACGTCACGCCGGAGGACGTGAAGGCCGTCGCCCCTTCGGTGCTGCCGCATCGGATCACGGTCAAGCCAGAGCTGTGGCTCAGCAAGGCATCGGGGATCACCGTCACCGCAGAGGTGCTCGGGTCGGTACCGACCCCTGCGCCGGCCGGACGCGCCTCGCCGTGAAGACCACCGACAGCTGGCGGCCTACGCCGGCACATCTCCGTGCCGCGCTGGCCGGCACGTTGTTCGCAGCGGCCGCGGTGCTGGCCCGCCGCCCCGACCTGGTCGTGCTCGCCGCGCCATTTGCCGCGGTGGCGACGTGGGCGGTCGTGACGAAACCGACGACCAATCCGATCGTTCGGCACTCTCTCGGCCACGGGATCGTGCGCGAAGGCGAGGCGACCACCTGGCACGTCGGCGTCGAAGACGCGGAGGGTCGCGTCGACGATGTCGCCGCGGTGCTCGAGGTGCCGGCGTGGGTCGAGCAACGACCGGCCGAGGGACAGGTGGCGACGAGTCTCCGCGACGACGGCGTCGAGCCGCTCGCCGTGGTCATCCGTCCCACGCGCTGGGGGCGTCGACGGGTCGGCCCGGCACTTGTCGCCGCGTCCGGCGCGTGGGCGGCCTTCCGGTGGACGTCGGGCCGGCTTGCCGACGAGCGCGTGCTGATCACTCTTCCGCAGAGCTCACAGTTCGACGCGTCTGCACCGCCCGTGCGCACACCCGGGCTCGTCGGGGTGAACCGCTCGCCACGCCAAGGAAGTGGCACCGAGTTCGCCAGCATCCGCCCGTTCCAGCCGGGAGACCGGCTGCGCCGGATCCACTGGCCGCAGTCGCTGCGCACCGGCACGCTCCACGTCACCTCGACCTGGGCCGATCACGACCGACACGTCGTGTTGCTCATCGACGCACTGAACGACGTCGGCGAGAGCGGCGGGATCGACGGTCGCGCCTCCAGCCTCGACATCTCGATGCGTGCCGCCGGCGCCATCGCCGAGCACTACATCAGTACCGGTGACCGGGTCGCCCTCGTCGCCATCGGTGCCCGCGGCGTTCAACGCCTTCCCCCCGCGACCGGCCGGCGCCATCTGCGCCGGCTGCTGGAGGTGATGGCCACGGTCGAGTCGGCGACGGAGTTGATCGACGACGGGCGTATGCCGCGCGGCATTGGCCAAGGCGCGTTGGTCGTGATGTTGTCGGCGATGGTCTCGCCGCGAGCCTTGCAACGTGCCGTCACCATCGCTGACCGCGGAGTGACGACGTTGGTGATCGACTGCCTGCCGCCCGACATCACCGAGGACGACCCCAACGATCCGTACCTCGGGATCGCCTGGCGGATCAGGTTGCTGGAACGCGATCGCGAG
>DATBKA010000376.1:0-2940 GCA_036556105.1 Ilumatobacteraceae bacterium
GGTCAATGTCATCGTCGATCTGCCCACGTTCGAACATCACCTCAACCGGGCCGCCGGTATCGACGTCGTACCCTTGGATCCGGCGACGGTGCATGACAGGCGCTGCGAGACCGACACCGGTCACCAGCTCGACCCTGGTGATGTGCTCGCTGCTGCGCTGATCGGGCGGGTGCGTCGTGTCGTGCTCGATTCGGCTGGGGTGGTGGTTGATTTGGGGCGTAAGAGCCGTCTGTTCACCGGCGCCGCCCGCGACGCGGTCAGACTCGGTGATCGGTGGTGTAGTTGGCCCGGATGCGGTCTTCGCTCCGGGCGCTGCCAAACCGACCACAGCCAACCCTGGAGCGAAGATGGTCAAACGCGCCCAGACAACGGCGGCCCAGAATGCGGGCACCACAACCGCTTCAAACAACACGGCTACAAGACCTGGCGCGACCCCACCGGCCACTGGCACATCCAACGCCCCGACGGCACCGAAATCGGTTACTTCGGCTGTTCCGGCGCGACCAAGGATTTGGCCTCGGCGTAGCTACATCGGAGGCGGCGGCGGCGCTTGCCACACCGAGTCGTCGGCTGCCGGTCCGGTGGTCTCGTCGTTGTCGGCGATCACGATGTCGAGGTCGAGCCGTGATGCGTGCACCATGACGAAGAACGACAGCGCCAACACCACTCCACCGAACGCCACCGGGAACACGGATTGCTGCAGCAGTTGGCCGAGCTTGACGCGGCCGGACAGGCCACCATCGCCGAAATCCGCAAAGTCGTCGTTGTAGATCAGCAGGTAATTGCCGACGAGCGACCCGGCGATGACGAGCAAGCCGATCACGCGCAGGACGTTGGCCCAGCTTCTCGCCGAGTCGGCGACGGACATCGCCCGCACGACCCGTTGGTCCCACGGAGTCGGCGGCTGATCGTCGCCATTGCTTGCACCCAGGTTCGACATCGTCTCATCCTAGGATCGCGACGCCGGGCGCGGGAGATACCGGTCGGAGACGATCCGCAGTTGGATCTCCGACGTTCCTTCGAAGATCTTGGTCAGCCGGGCGTCGCGCCAATGCCGCTCGACGGCGAAGTCGGTCGTGTACCCGGCGCCACCGTGGATCTGCAGCCCTTCGCTGGTCACTCGCTCCGCCATCTCGCTGGCGAGATACTTGAGCATCGACGCCTGGTGATCGACGACACGCCCGCCGTCGGCGTCGGCGGCGACCTGGTACATGAAGGCCCTGCAGGCCTCGATCTGCGCGGCCATGTCGGCGATCTTGAAACGGATCGCCTGGAAGTCGCCGATCGGCTGGTCGAACTGGTGACGCTGCTGGCAGTAGACGACGGAGTCCTCCAAGGCAGCACGGGCCAGCCCGATCGACCGCGCCGCGGTGTGCACGCGTGCCTGCGACAGTGTTCGCGACACCCCACGGAAGCCTTCGGCGTCGTCGGGACGCGAGTCTTCGCGAGCGAGGAGGTTGTCGGCGGGCACGCGCAGTCCGTCGATCGACAGTTCCCACGTCTGCCAGCCGAAGTAGCCGATCTTGCGGATCGGCGTGCCGGTCATCCCCGTCGGGAAGGTGCCTCGCTCCTTGGGCACATAGAAGCGACGAATGCCGGCATGACGGTGGGCCGGATCGTACGGACTCGTGCGGGCCACGACGACCAAGTAGTCCGCCTGGTCGGCGTAGGTGCACCACATCTTCTGGCCCGTGATCACCCATTCGTCGCCGTCACGCTCGGCCCTGGTGCGGATCGAGGCGATGTCCGACCCGGCGTCGGGCTCGCTGAGGGCGAACGCGCCGAGATACTCGCCACGGGCGACGCGGGGCAGGATCGCGGCGCGCTGGTCGGCGCTGAAACCGGCGATCAGCCCATTGCCGCGGGCGATGATGCTGGCCACGCTCATCCATGCCCGGGCCAGTTCCTCGGTGACCATGCAGTACTCGACGAGACCGAGGCCGAGCCCGCCGTACTCCACCGGGACGAGCAGCCCGAACAGCCCCATCTCGGCCATCTTCGCCACGAGATGTTGCGGGATCACGCCATGCTGCGGATCCAACTCGTTGGCGACCGGCAGCACCTCGCGCATCGCGAACTCGCGCACCGCATCGCGCATCGCCAGACGTTCGTCGGTCACGTAGGCGTGCGGGAGCGTGTCGGGAGCCGGGGCGAGAAGGGCCATCGACTCATTCTCTGCGCCCAACAATTGGTTGTCAACTAACAACTAATTGCGTAGGGTTGCCAGACGATGGAGCCGGAACCGTTCGACCGCGCCTCGTTCCAGCCGATCAGCCGCGTCCGCTACTTCGAGGACTTCAGCGTCGGCCAGGTGTTCGCCCACCATTGGGGGCGTACGTTCACCGCCGCCGACAACGTCTTGTTCACGACATCGATGTGTTGCTGGCTGCCGCTGTACCTCAACGCGCCATACGCGCAGGCACTCGGCCATCCCCAGCCGGTCATCCACCCGATGTTCGTGCTGTGCACGGTCGTCGGGATGTCGACGGAGGACCTCAGCGAGGGCGGCGGAGCGTTCCTCGGCCTGGAGGACTGCACGTTTCATCGCCCCGTCTATCCCGGAGACACCGTGGTGGCGCGATCGACTGTCGTCAGCATGCGCCCGTCAGCCAGCCGGCCGGGCGGCATCGTCAGCTGGCACACCGCGGCTCACGACCAGCACGACGAGCTGATCCTCGAGTACGTGCGCACCAACCTGGTCGCCTCGGGAGCCCACCGGTGATCGATTCCGGCTACGGCTACTTCGAGGACTTCTCCCCCGGTCAGCGACTGCGCCACCAACGCGGCGCGACCATCAGCGACGTCGAGAACAACCTCGTCACCAAACTGGTGATGAACACGGCAGAGGGCCACTGGAACGACCACGCGATGCGCGACAGCCCTCTCGGCGCTGGCCGCATCGTCTTCGGGCTGGTCACGGCGTCACTGGTGTTCGGGTTG
>DATBKA010000377.1:0-3497 GCA_036556105.1 Ilumatobacteraceae bacterium
CCTGCGCGCCTTCCAGCTCGCCACACCACCGCTCGCCGCGGACGGCACGGCCGGGCCGTCGACGCTCGCCGCGCTCGGAATCTGGAGCGGCAAGGTGACCCAACGCGGCGGGGAGATCCCGAAGCTGGCGCCCGGAGGCCCATGGCCGGCGGCGCGCGAGCCGTTCCCCAACTGGAACCTCACCGGTGAAGGCATCCCCTACTACGGCAACCACATCGCCTGCACTCGAGCGAACGCCGACATCATCGCCGACGAGTTCGAGAAGGACGGTGCCGACGACGCCACGCAACAGTGGGCGGTGTACATCGCATCACGCGAGGGCGGCTGCAACCACACGGCGGTCAACCTCAACCTCGCCACGCGCGACGACTCGCACTGCACATTCCAGCTCAACGCGCTCGCCGGGATGTTCGAGCCCCACGGTGAGCTCGGTCGCCGCGGCTGGACGACCGACTCGGTCAAGGAGTCGATGCAGAACTGCGCCGATGCGGCCAGCGACCTGTGGGTGTACTGCGGCCGTGGGCCGTGGACCCCACCGTACGTGTGCGCGCCGCCATGGGCCGGCGACCTCGGCTTCGGCGACGCCTGAACCCTTCCGAGTGTTTCGAGGTGGACTGGGTGCCTTGAAACACTCGGTCAGCGCCACTCGGCGGGGCGGTCGAGGTGGTCGGTGACGGTGCAGTCGTCGTTGAAGACGACGAACCGGTCGAAGCTGCGCAGGAACCAGCGGTCGTGGGTCACGGCGATGACCGTGCCGCGGAACTCGGCGAGCCCGGCTTCCAGGGCCTCCGCCGAGACGAGGTCGAGGTTGTCGGTCGGCTCGTCGAGCAGCAGCATCGTCGCCCCGCTGAGCTCGAGCAGCAGGATCTGGAAGCGGGCCTGCTGGCCGCCGCTCAACGTCTCGAACGTCTGGTCAGCGCAGCCTTGCATCTCGTAGCGGCGCAGCATGCCCATTGCCGGTCCGCGGACGACATCGTGCTTATGCAGGATCTGCAGCAAGGTGCGCCCGGACCACTCCGGATGTTGATGGGTCTGGTTGAACAGGCCCGGTACGACACCCGCACCAAGGCGCACGTCGCCCTGGTGGGCGACCGTCCGATCGCCGTCGAGGACGCGGAGGAAGTGGCTCTTGCCGGCTCCGTTGCCACCGAGCACGGCGACCCGCTCGCCGTACCACAGCTCGAGGTCGAACGGATCGGTCAGCCCGTGCAGTTCGAGTTGGCGGACGGCAAGGGCCCGCTTGCCGGTGCGTGCACCTCGCAACCTCATGTCGATGCGCTGCTCGCGGACCAACTCGGGGGCCTCGTTGCGTTCGAGGAACTGGCGCAGCCGGCTCTCGGCTGCTTTCAGCCGCGGCGCAAACGTGTCGCTGAGCTTGGCCCGCTGACGCATCTCGATCACGAGCTCCTCGAGCCGCTTCTTCTCGTCCTCGAACAGGGCGTGGGCGTGCGCCCGGTTCTCGAGGTGGGCCTGGCGAGCCTCGTGGTATCCGGCGAACCCACCGCCATGGGTCCACGCTCCGCTCGCCTCGACCGTGACGATCTTCGTCGCCGTGGCGGCGAGCAGTTCCCGGTCGTGGCTGACGAAGAGCATCGTCTTGCGGCTGGCCCGCAGCTCCGCTTCGAGCCACCGCTTGGCCGGCACGTCGAGGAAGTTGTCGGGCTCGTCGAGGAGGAGGACGTCGTAGTCGCTGCGCAGCAAGGCCTCGAGAGCGAGACGCTTCTGCTCGCCTCCACTGAACGTGCGTAGCGCGCGCCGTTCGAGGTCGGCGAACGGCTCGCCGACCGCCTTGGTGCAGCACGCGTCCCAGAACACCTCGGCGTCGTAGCCGCCGGCGTCGCCCCATTCCGTGAGCGCCGTCGCATAGCGCATCGGATCGCTGGCCGCCCCGGCCTCGGCGCGAGCGAGGCGCGCTGCGGCGTCCTGGAGCCGCTGCGGTGCCAGCGACACCATCAGGTCGCGCACGGTTTGGTCGTTGTTGCCGACGAGCTGGCGCATCACGCCGACGCGGCCATCGATCGTGATCGTTCCCGTGGTCGCCGTGGTCTCCCCGGCGACGAGCCGCATCAACGTGCTCTTGCCGACCCCGTTGGCGCCGACGAGGGCGACCCGCTCGCCGTTGCCGACGGTGAAGCTGACGTCGCGCAACAGCTCGGCGCCACCCGGACGCCGCCAACCGACGTGGCTCACCTGGATCGATCCCATCGCGGTCGCCCACGCTATTCGTCACGTCCCCGGTGAGCCGCCGTGTTATCCCTGCCGATCGGGATCTGGTCCGGCGGAGTGGGCGTGACGACGGAGGGTAAACTGGTCGGCGATGTTGCAGAAATCGACGGCCCCGGTCACGTTGCCGCAGGCCAACGATCCGTGTTGGTGCGGCAGCGGGCGCAAGTACAAGCGCTGTCACAAGCCAACCGAGGGGCGCGTGCTGCAAGGTGTCGTCAGCTCGCGGCTCACCGTGCCCGAACACATCGCCCGCCCGCCGTATGCGGACAGCGGTGTGCCCGTGCGCTGGGCAGAGCCGCGCATCAAGACACCACAGGTCATCGAACGGATGCGTCACGCCGGCAAGGTGGCTGCGGAGGTGCTGCGTCTGGCCGGCGACATGGTCGCTCCCGGCGTCACGACCGACGAGATCGACGTCTACGTTCACCAGTTGTGCATCGAGCGCAACTCCTACCCGAGCCCGCTCAACTACAACCACTTCCCGAAGAGCGTCTGCACGAGCGTCAACGAAGTGATCTGCCACGGCATCCCCGACTCGCGACCACTGCAGGACGGCGACATCATCAACATCGACGTCACCACGTACGTCGGTGGGGTGCATGGCGACACGAATGCAACGTTCTTCGTCGGCACGGTCGACCCCGCCAGTCAACAACTCGTCCGCGTCACCGAGGAATGCATGTGGCACGGCATCGAGGCCGTTCGGCCCGGCCGGCCGATCAGCGACATCGGCAAGGCGATCGAGTCGCACGCCAAGAAGTTCCGCTACGGCGTCGTCCGGGCGTTCATCGGTCACGGCATCGGCGAGCAGTTCCACTCCGACATCCAGATCTTGCACTACTTCGACGAGCGGGCGAACATGATCATGCGACCGGGCATGACGTTCACCATCGAGCCGATGATCACCATGGGCTCCTGGCAGCACAAGATGGTCTTCGACGACAACTGGACGGCCATCACGTCGGATGGCAAGCGCACCGCGCAGTTCGAGCACACCATCCTCGTCACCGACGACGGGTACGACGTGTTGACCGCGCCTGGTGCGGTGTCGCCGTCGGCTCCCTGGCATCGCTGAGCACTTCGACCGATACGTGACGTCCACACTGTCCAGCCGTCGCGAGCTGGACCGGCGGATCATCGGGCTGGCCATACCGGCCTTGGGAACGCTGGCCATCGAGCCGCTGTACGTACTCGTCGACACGGCGATCGTCGGCCGGTTGGGCACGCCGCAGCTGGGTGGCATGGCCATCGCCTCGACGATCCTGCTGACC
>DATBKA010000378.1:0-3691 GCA_036556105.1 Ilumatobacteraceae bacterium
GCGCGCTCCATGTGCGCGCTACTTCGCGGCCGCTTCCGAGCCTGGCGGCGGTCATCAGCTCGATGATCTCCGTGGAACGCCAGGGGTGCCCGCCGGATGCGGCAGCAGCCTCCATCGCGATCGTCAATCGAACTGCTGCGCCAAGCGCGGACTCGTCCGGCATGGACGAATTGTGTCAGGCGGCCGACATGCAGTGCGTGCGACGCAGACTGTCCCAGTCCTCATCACTGAGCAACAGCGGGCATCGATCAGGAGTGCGGGTGGCGATCAGCACCATGTGGTGCCCGGCGACGTCGAGGTGGCCTTGGAGGTGGTGATCGACGTCCCACGAGATGTCCGGCAATGCGCTCGAGCCGAGCACGTTGGCCAGATGCTGAACGGCCAAGTCGTGGGCCTCGTCATCCGTCAGTCGATTTTCAGCATCCATAACAAGCACTCCACTGTTCCCCTGGCTCTCGCCCAGTGGGCCCGCCAGAGCTCCGTCGACTCCGAGTATCGACACAGGGCTTAAGCCGATCAAGCATCTTGGGTAGAAATAGGTCGACCGCACTATGGATCTTTGATGAGCGCGGCGTCGATACGCGGTCGAACATTGCAGTTCGGTGACTGCGGTCACAGTTTCGTGAAGGCCGGCGCGGTGGGCGCGTTTGGTCGGGGCGCTTCGAGGGAACCGGAAGTTCAGGCGGAACCCCCCTGAATGGAAAGGAACATCCCACCATGCGTATCGATCGGCTTGTTGTTGCCGCCACTGCCATTGTGGCCTCCACGGTTCTCATCAGCTGTGGCAGCGACGACGACTCAAATTCCCCGGGCGATTCGGTGAGCATCTCCACTCCTGCGCTCGACACTGCTGTGTCCGGCGACACGACGGCCGACACCATGGTCGTCGACACAACGACGCCCTGACGGCCCGTCGTTCTCCAGCGTGAACCCGACGAGACCTGGTAGCTGACCGGTTCGTCATCCGGGCCCGAGTTTGGGCCGTGCAGTACCGTAGGCCGCCATGAATCGTCTGGCTGGCAGAGTTGCCGTCATCACGGGTGGTGCGTCGGGGTTGGGCCGTGTCGGCGCCGAGCTGTTCGCCGCCGAGGGAGCACAGGTCGTCATCGCCGATCTCACCGACGGCGATGAGGTCGTCGACGCCATCGCCGCTGCCGGTGGCGAGGCCAGCTTCGTGCGTTGCGACGTCACCGACGACGGCTCCGTTCACGCAGTGATGCGGCACGCCGTCGAGACGTACGGCGGCCTGCACGTGCTGTACAACAACGCCGGCGTGATGCTGGGCGACGACGACGGTCCGGTCACGACGTCGATCGACACGTACCAGAAGACGATGGACATCAACGTGTTGGGTGTCCTGCTCGGGTGCAAGCACGCCATCCCGGAGATGCAGAAGTCCGCCACCGAATCCGGCCAGTCCTGCTCGATCATCAATGTCGCCTCGTTCGTCGCCCACATGGGGGCGGCGACGCCGCAGGTCGCCTACACGGCGTCGAAGGGCGCGGTCCTGGCGATGACCCGCGAGATCGCAGTCATCTATGCGCGCCAGGGCATCCGCGCCAACGCGTTGTGCCCTGGCCCGATCATGACGCCGTTGCTCGCCAAGTTCCTGTCGGACGATGCCAAACGCAACCGGCGCCTGGTGCACATCCCGATGGGTCGGTTCGGCGAGCCGCACGAGATCGCCAACGGCGCGCTGTTCCTCGCCTCCAACGAGTCGAGTTGGATGACCGGTCAATCGTTGATCATCGACGGCGGCATCACCTCCGCGTACGTCACACCTGAATGATCGATCTCCTGCACGGCGCTCCCGGCTCGATCGGCGACGTGCCCGAGCGAGCGGTGCAATGGATCAAGCACCGACTCACCGCCTCGCCGCTCGGCGTGATCGGTGACAAGCCGTCGCTCGACGCCGCGCTGCGCGACTCGATCAGCGATGCCGGGCTCGGCCCGGACGATGCGTGGCAGCGCTTCGAGACCGTCGTCGCTCCGAACAACATCGGCCTCGACAGCGAGCGCTTCCTCGCGTTCATCCCGCTGTCTCCGTCGTCGGCGACGGTGTGGATGGATGCGATCGTCTCGGCGGCCAACTTCTCGGCGGAGTCGTGGTTGGAAGGCGCCGGTGCCGTCGCTGCCGAGAACCAGGTGATCGATCTGTTCTGTCACGCGGCGGGCATGCCACCCGGCACCGGTGGATGTTTCATGAGCGGCGGCTCGATCGGCAACCTGTCGGCCCTCGCAGTCGCACGCGAGCAGTCACGGGGGCGCCGAGTTGTGGCCGTCGCCGATACGGCCCACGCATCGGTCAGCAACGCCTTGCACCTGCTCGACCTGGAGCCACTGGTCGTCCCGACAGGTCCGGATTGCCGGCTGACCGGCGCCGCCGTGCGGGCGACGATCGACGGTCGCGACGATGTCGGCATCATCGTCGCCTCTGGTGGATCGACCAACGCCGGCGTGATCGACGATCTCGCCGGGTGCGCCGACGTCGCCGACGAATTCGGCGCGTGGCTGCACGTCGACGGCGCCTACGGGCTGGCGGCAATGCTGCTCCCGGAGCTGCGCGACCGGTTCGCCGGCATCGAGCGTGCCCACTCGTTCATCGTCGACCCGCACAAGTGGTTGTTCGCCACGGCTGGTTCGTGCGCGCTGGTCTACCGCGAGCCGGCGTTGGCGCGCGCCGTGCACACCCAGCACGGGCCGTACATCGAGGTGTTGCGCACCGACGACGACGCCTTCAACCCATGCGACCTCGGGTATCACCTGACGCGTCGAGCCAGTGGATTGCCGATCTGGTTCGCGCTCGCCCTGCACGGTGTCGAGGCCCACCGCGACGCGATCCGCTACGGGATCCGGCTCGCCGCCGACATGGCCGACGCGCTGGAAGCGCAGCCGCTCACGGAGCCGATCATGCGCCCCGAGCTCGGCGTCGTGCTGTTCCGCCGCGGTGGCTGGGGGAAGCCGGAGTGGCAGGCCTGGGCCAGCCGCTTGATCCGCGAGGGCGTCGCCTTCGTCGCCCCGAGCACGTACAAAGGCGAGACCGTCGGGCGCTTGGTGTTCATGCACCCGCGGACGCCGGAGTCGATCGTCGACGAGTTGATGATCAGCCTGACAGGCTGACCTCACCGCTTCCCGTCGCGATGCGCGCCACCAGCGCGGTGCGACCACCTTGGCGAATCGTGCAGCCCGACGTGATCCCGATCAGCTCGAGCGCGTCGTTGATGAGGTCGGGTCGCGGGGTGGTGATCTCCAGGTCGATGAGGCGTACTGCGGGCGGCAGGCTGTCGGTCGGGTGTGGCGACTGCCCCCAGTCGATCAGGAACGGCAATGCCGCGCCCACCGCGCTGTCGAGGGCCGGTCGCGTCAGCTGCCACTGCAACAGCACGCCGTCCGGCCGGCGTCGCGACATCGAGGCGATGTCGCCGAAGTCGATGCCACGTGTGCGTGCCGCGGCGACCACGTCCGCGAGCGGCCGATGCGGTCGCCCACACCACGCGACGAGGGCCGGCTCGACGTGCTGGTCGACGCCGAACGGTCGCGGCCGCGTCGGCTCCGGCTGGTCGGGATCGGGCCCGATCACCTCGAGGTACGTGGCACCACCGAGTGAGAGGAGCTCGTTGCGCGTGCCCATGCCCACGTGAACGCCACCGGGTGAAGGCGTGAACCCGAGCTGTTCGGTGATCGCTCGCGC
>DATBKA010000379.1:0-3912 GCA_036556105.1 Ilumatobacteraceae bacterium
CCAAAGCGGCGCAGCTGGAATCAGTCGGCTCGATTCGGACCGAGGCTGGTCGCAGTCCAGCGACCACAGGCCTTGGCCAACGCGTTCATCGCATGGAATGACACGAACAGCAAGATCACGCCGAGCGGGATGAGGAACCACGACCACGACGAGTTGGCGATGTCCTCCAGCCGCGAGCTCATCGCCCAGTCACCGAACGGGTGATCACCACCGAACCTGGCGACAAACGGTGCGTAGGCGACCAGGAACGGCGTGGCGAGGGCGGTCGTCGCCGCGGTGAACGTAGCGATGCCGGCCGGGAAACGCAGCATCAGAAAGCCGAGCTCGCGCTGGCGATCACGGTCGCGGGTCATCGCCCTGAGGCGGACCCACAGATTGCCGGGCTCATTCGAGTTCAACGGTTCGGGGGTCAGGTGCTGATCGAGCAGAACGTTGGCCGTGGCGCGCTCGATGTTGGCAAAGGCGCGTGTCGCGTACCAGACGCCGAGCAGGATCGGGATGCCGAGCAAGGCGACGGTGAGCATGCTGATGCCGACGGACAGCCGCTGATCAGCGCCGAGAACCACGCTGTTCCGAGCGGCAGCCCGAGGAGCAGGTACCCGATGCTCTTGTAGCTCCGTCGTTCGGCGATGACGCCGAAGAAGCGACGCAGTGGCGATGTGCGGCTGGCGCGACCGGCGGGACGTGAGGTGGTCGTGGAGGGGATGGTGGTGGTGGTGTTCATTGCAGGATCTCCTTGTGGTTGGGTGGTGGGAAGAGAAGAGAGTGGGACATCGCGGCCGGAGCGCTGCGGTGCGCCCCGGCCGCACGGTGATCAGACGGCGATGGCGTCGAGGACGTTGAGGCGACCGGCGCGGCGGGCGGGCAACCACGCGGCGACCACGCCGGCCAATGCGGCGAACAACACCAAGACGACGATCGGCACGGCGGGGATGGCGACGCCCGAGGCGAACGAAGCGGGGAGGGCAGCGACCACACCGGCCCCGAACAGCAGGCCGAGACCAACCCCAAGGGCCGCGCCGAACGTGGCCACCAGAGCCGCCTCGAAGCGCACCATCCGGCGCAGTTGGCGGCGGCTCATGCCGACGGCACGAATCAGGCCGAGCTCACGGGTGCGCTCGAACACCGAGAGGGCCAACGTGTTAGCGATGCCGATCAGGGCGATGATCACCGCCAACGTGACCAGCAGGTTGACCATCGTCATCATCTTGTCGACGGTGCCGGCAAGCCGGTCGCGGAACTCGGCGGCGGTCTCGACGGCGGCATACGGGTACTCGTCGGCCAGGCCGGAGACGAGGGAGTTGACCGCGGCAGGCGAAGCACCGTCGATGATCGAAACGGCGAGCCACTCCGGCGTCGCGGCGACACCCACATCAGCGAGCACACTGGTGTCGAACAAGTAGTCCTCGGTCAGGACGGTTTGATCGTCGAACAGTCCGACGATCGTCGCCTTTACGGTGGAGCCATTGGCGCTCTCGACGTTCAGCGTGTCGCCCACGCCAGCACCCATCGCCTTCGCCTTGTCGACGGACACGACGACTGGATCGGAGATGTCGCGAACGAACCCGCCCGCCTTGACGTCGAGATCGAGCACGGCGTCGATCTGATCGAAATCGAGGCCAACCACGTTGGTGACAGAGCCGTCGACGCGTGCTTCGACCTGGGTGAAGCCCGTCACTGCGTCAACGACGTCAGAGTTGCCGATCTCGGCGGCGAGACTGGCCGGGAAGGCGACCTCCTCGAGCTCGTCGGTCAAGTAGTAGTCGGCCTTCGCCGACTTCTCGAACGTCGAGCCGATGGTCGCCTTGATCGATTGGCCGACCACGAGTGCCGTGGTCACGAGCGCCAGACCGATCATCAACGCCGCGGCGGTCGAGGCCGTGCGGCGTGAGTTGCGAGCGGCGTTGACTTGGGCGAGGCGACCGGCAACACCGGCGAGCTTGCGCATCGGCCATCCGAACGTTCCCGTGACGCCGCGAACCGCCATCGGGCTGAGCACGGTGACACCGAGGAAGATGGCGACGACACCGACAGCCAGCGCGGCGACGGTGGTCGAGGCCGAGCCGAGGCCGGCCAGACCGGCAGCTCCGGCCAGCAGCCCGATCCCGAAGAGTCCGACTCCCGCAATCTTGCGGGTGCGTGAGCCGGGAGCCTTGGCATCCGCTCGCCCGGCGAGGACTTCGATCGGCGGCACCGTCGAGGCGCGGCGTGCGGGCGCGATCGCGGCGACCAGCGTGACCCCGACACCGAGCACGACAGCTGCGATCAATGTCCGCGGAGCGAGGATCAGCGGCCAGTCGGAGAGATCGGCGCCCATCGCTGCGAACAACGCGTCGAGGCCCTTGGCGACGGCGATACCTCCGCCGACGCCTCCGATCGAAGCGAGCACGCCGACCGCGACGGCTTCGCCGAGCACGGAACGACGGATCTGCTTCGGGTCGGCGCCGACCGTTCGCAGCAGCGCCAGTTCACGGCTGCGCTGGCTCAGCACAATGGCGAACGTGTTGTAGATGATGAAGATCGACACGAACAAAGCGACGAAGCCGAAGCCCAACAGGATGTTGCCGACGAGGTTGATCTCCGTGGTGAAATCGGACGTCGTCTCGGCGAGCACGGTGGCGTGGTCGACCACTTCGGCGGTGGGCGCCGCAGCCGCGACCGCAGCCCGAACGTCGGCCACGTTGGCGCCGTCAGCGACTTGCACGGCGACGCTGTTGATGCCGGCGATGCCGAACAACTCGCTTGCTTGGTCCGAGTTCATTTGCATCAGCACGGCGCCGAGAGTGGAGTTGTCGGCACCGAACGACGACGTGCCCGACAACGTCAGGTCAACCCGCCCGTTCGGGACCATCAACTGATACGTGTCGCCGATGACGAAGCCATATTTGGTGGCCGAGTCGACGTCGATCGTGAACTGCCCGACGCGGGGGGCCGTGCCGTCGACCAGCGTGAATGGACTCAACTCGGGGTTGTCGATCCAGTTGAACGCGAGTTGCGGCGGGCCGTTGGTGGAGATGCTCTGGCCGTTGGCCCTGATCGGGCGGACGGCGTTGTCAGCCGCTTCGATGTTGGGTACGGCGTCGGCGACTCCGTCGACGGCGGCGACCGCGGTCACGGTGTCGGCTGGCAGTGGCGGCGTGTCCCCGAAGTCGGCGTGGTTGCGGACCTCGAGGTCGACGCCGGCAGTGACCTCTTCGGACACTTTGGTGAACGTGCTACGCAGACCGTCTCCGAGCACGAACGCGGAGACGACGAAGCTGACGGCGAGAACGACGCCGAACGTGGTGAGGGCGAAACGAATCTTGTTCGCCAAGAGGTTCTTGATGGTGAGACGAAACATGACGGGTTCCAATCTGTGTCGATGTCGGCGGTTCAGTTGCCGAGCCGACGCATGTGGTCGAGCACGGCATCAGGGGTCGGATCGGCCAACTGGTCGGTGATCCGACCGTCGGCAAGGAAGACGACGCGGTGCGAGTAGCTCGCCGCGACCGGGTCGTGGGTGACCATCACGATCGTCTGACCGAGCTCGCGCACGGCGTGACGCATGAAGGCGAGGATCTCGGCGCCGGTCGTGCTGTCGAGGTTGCCCGTGGGCTCGTCGGCGAAGATGATCTGTGGGCGGCTGGCCAGTGCCCGAGCGACGGCAACGCGCTGTTGCTGACCGCCAGAGAGCTCACTCGGGCGGTGCTTCAGACGGTGCGACAGACCGACGGTGGCGATCACCTGGTCGACCCACTCGCGATCGGGCTTTCTGCCGGCCAGATCCATCGGCAAGGTGATGTTCTCGATGGCTGTCAGCGTCGGAACGAGGTTGAACGCCTGGAAGATGAAGCCGACGCTGTCCCGACGCAGGTGGGTCAGCTGCTTGTCGTTGAGTTGACCGAGGTTCACGTCGCCGATGTAGACGTCGCC
>DATBKA010000380.1:0-5967 GCA_036556105.1 Ilumatobacteraceae bacterium
CCGACGTCACCAACCTGTCCCTCGCCTACGACTTCGGCCCGACCAGCGACTTCCCGCTGCGCACGACGGAGCCGTTTGCGATCGATCTGTTCAGCTTGTTCCCGAACGATGGCGAGTACACCGCAGTCATCACCGTCGGCACCAGCAGCATGGCGACCATCGACTACGACATCGTCAATCGGCAGGTCGTGCCGAGGTAGTCGCTACTCGACCACTTGTTGGTCGGCGATCAGGTAGTCGACACTGGCGATGTCGGTGCCGAGTTGGACGACGATCGTGTACCAACCCGGCACCGGGGTCAGCGGCGCGAGCTCGATGCGTGGTGTCCAGGCGACATCGTTCGGCAACAGGTCCTCGGTCGAGTACACGATCTGCTTGGGCACGATCGTCGACGTGATGTTGTCGGTATCCATGATCTCCCACTCCCCGATCGGAGTTCCGGCGCGGATCACGAGATCGCCGGCGTTGCACACCGACCACTGCAGCGCTCCACTGCTCTGCGCCGGGCGCTGATCGAACATGAGCGAGCCGGCGCCCCCTAACGGCGACTCGACGGGCTCGTCGGCGGACAGCTCCATCCAGTCGTAGGCGACCTCGGCGATGTCAGTGCCGACTTGGACGACGATCTTGCCCTGCCCGCTGAATCCCGGCTGCGGCGCCATCTGCACCCACACCTGGGCCCACTCGACACCGTTCGGCAAGATCTCCTCCTTGGCGGGCACTTGGGTCGACGGGATCGCGGTGCGGGTGATGTCGGACGCGTCCCACATCTCCCACTCGCCAATCGACGTGCCGGTTTGCACCGCCAGCTGGCCCGTGTTCTTGACCGACCACAGCAGCCAGCCGCCGTCGAGATAGGGGCGCTGATCGAACTCGAGAGCCATGCGCGGCAGCTTCGCGCCGAATGCGCCGCAGCGAAAGAGCGTGCCGAAACCGTCGCACACCCTTTCGCGACGATCCTCCGCATGAGTACAGCACCAGACCCGAAATCGAGCTCGGAGCTCCTCATCGCGACGATCGTCGCCAAGCACGGATTCGCCATCGTCCCTGTCGGCTACGGCTGCTGCACCGAGCCCGGCTGCTGCGCGCCGCGGTCACGGCGACCATGGGCATACACGGTCGGTTTGGCCGATCGCGGCCTGCCCGAACTGATGCTCTTCGGGCTGAGCATCGAAGAGGCGCACGGCGGCCTCAACTCCCTCGCTGCCGAGATGCGGGCCGGCCGGCAGCCGGAGGACGACGAGCCCTTCCTGCTCGGCGGAGTCCCCATCAAGGTCGTCGACGTCCCGCCGCAGTGGCTGATGCTCGACCGCGGTCGAATGGCGATGTGGTTCGACTACTTCCGCGGTCGGTCCGATCCCGCCGTTCGGCAGCTGGTGTGGCCCGACGAAGACGGCTTGTTCCCCGACGACCCGGGGTGCGACCCGCAAGTCCGACGCGAACAACCGATTCTCCGCGACAACCCGCGGTCGTTCCCGAAGCCGCACAACGCGTACCGCAAGTCTCGACGGTCGTACCGCACCAGGCGCAGGTGAGCACCAGCGCCGTACCATCGGCGCATGTCCCTCTCCCCCATCTTCGACCTGGCCGAGCGGTTCGTCGACGAGCAAGCCGCCCTCGACCCGTGCCTCGCCACCGCGCGTGGCATCCCCGGGCACGACGACCAGCTCACCGACTTCTCACCGCACGGGCACGAACAGCGCACCGATCACCTCCGCCAGACGCTGGCGACCGTTGCCGGCCTCGACGCGACCAATGATGATGATCGCCTCGCCAAGTCGTTCATCACCGAGCGCTTCGAAGCAACGCTGATGTTCGACGACGCGGGCGAGTGGAAGCGGGCGATCCGCGCCATCGCCGCGCCGACGACGGTGGTGCGAAGCACGTTCGACCTGATGCCACGCGCCGGCGACCAGGCCTGGGAGAACATCGCGGCGCGCCTCGATGCGGTGCCGGCAGCACTCGACGGGTTGCGGGAAACGTACGACCTCGGACGCGCCACCGGCACTGTCGCCTCGCGCCGCCAGGTGCTCGCTGCCGCCGACCAATGTGCGACCTGGGCGACCAACCGGTGGTTCGACAGCCTGTCCACCGAGGCCGCTGACGCAGGCGTGCCGGCCGCGTTGCAGGACCGCATCCGCGGTGCCGCCAACTCCGCCAACGATGCGTACGGCACATTCGCGGCATATCTGCGCGACGACTACGCGCCCGATGCCGACCCGGCCGATGGCTGCGGGCCCGACCGATACCGACTCGGCGTGCGCGGGTTCCTCGGCGCCGACCTCGACCCCGACGAGATGTACGAGTGGGCCTGGTCCGACTTCGCCTACCTGCGTGGCGAGATCACCTCCACCTGCGCGCGCATCAAACCTGGCGCGCCCGTCTCCGCGGTGATGGAACTGCTCGAGACCGACCCGGCGCGTGCCGAGCACGGTGTCGACAACTATCGGGCCTGGTTGCAAGCCCTCACCGACGAGGCCTTGGCGCGCAGCAAGCAGCACTTCGACATCCCGCCCGAGATCGATCGATGCGAGGCGTTGATCCCACCCGAAGGGTCGGCCGCGGCGGCCTACTACACGGGGCCGTCGGAAGACTTCTCACGGCCCGGTCGCACGTGGTACCCGGCGTTGTCGCGAACGATGTTCCCACGCTGGGGCGATGTCACCACCTGCTACCACGAGTCCGTTCCCGGGCACCACCTCCAGATCGGTTACGCCAAGGTGCAGGCCGCGTCGCTCAGCCGCATCCAACGCAGCAGCTTCATCTCCGGTCACGGAGAAGGATGGGCGCTGTACGCCGAGCAGCTGTGCGACGAGTTCGGCTGGTTCGAGAACCCCGACTACCGGCTCGGCTTCCTCGCCGGGCAGATGCTGCGCACCGTGCGCGTCATCATCGACATCGGCATGCATCTCGGCAAGCGCATTCCCGAGGGCACGACGCTGAACGACGGGTCACCGTTCCACGGCGGAGAGGTGTGGAACGCCGACCTGGCCTTCGCCTTCGCGGTCCACGAGACCGGCAACACCGAGGCGTTCATGCGCAGCGAGATCGACCGCTACCTCGGCTGGCCGGCTCAGGCGATCAGCTACAAGATCGGCCAGCGCGAATGGGTCGCAGCACGCGACGAAGCCCACGCCGCCAAGGGCGCGGACTTCGATCTCAAGGCCTGGCACACGCGAGCGTTGCGACTCGGTGCGATCGGCCTCGGCCAGCTGCGCTCCGAGCTCAACAATCCGAGTGTTTAGAGGCGGAGGGGGTGCCTCGAAACACTCGGATCAGTGATCGCACCGATCAGCTTTTGCGCGGCTGAATCCCCGGCTTCGACTCCGAGCACACCGGTACGATCGTCCCATCCCGTCGGCGCGTGAACAGGCCAGGGACCCGATGCCATGTCCACGACCCTGAGCGCTTCGACCTCCCGGCAGACGGCCAGCATCCCGATCACCGCGTCCGTGATGGCGCTCGGTGCCGGCGTGGTGTGGAGCTTCGGAGCGGTGACGGCACGGATGGCCAAGCACTCCGACGCCTTTCAGTACCTGATCTGGCGGTCGGTGGGCGTGCTGGTGATGATGGAGCTGGTGACGGCGGTGCGCCGGCAACCCGACGCGCTCCGCCGCGCGTTCACGTCCGGGCGGTGGATGATGACGGCCAACTTCGGCCTCTTGTTGGCGTCGCTGACGTTCGTCTACGCGGTGAAGACCACGACGGCGGCCAATGCGTCGTTCCTCGGCTCGATCACCCCGCTCGTCGCCGTCGTGCTGGCGCGAGTCGTGCTCAAAGAACGCCTGTCACGGGTGACGCTCGGGGCGATCCTCGTCGCCTTCGTCGGGCTCGTCGTCACCGTGTTCGGCGACCTGCACGCCGGCAACATGGTCGGCAACACGTCGGCGTTGATGGCGTCGGTCGGCTTCGCGATCTACACGATCAGCGTTCGCTCCGATCAGAACACCGACTGGTCGCCCGTGTTGCCGGGCTATGCGGCGATGATGATCGTGCTCTGCTCGGTGATCACGCTCGCTCACGGCAAGACGCTGTTCCCTCCTGCCAAGGAGATCGGGCTCGGCTTGTTGCACGGAGCGGTGTTCATCGTCGTCGGCACGATGCTGTTCAACCTCGGATCGAAGCGCGTGCCGGCGGTGCCGATGACGGTCTTCGCCCAGACCGAGATGGTCTTCGTGCCATTGTGGGTCTTCCTCGTTCTCGGCGAGGCTCCCAAGGCGGCAACCATCTTCGGTGGGGCGATCATCTTCAGCGCCGTCGTCGGAAAAGCGATCCTCGACACGGCGCCCGGCGCGGTGCAGCCCGTGCAAGAGATCTGAGACGCGCTAGAAAACGTCGATGCGCTCGAACCAACGAGTCATCGACGGGCCCGGCGGCGAGATCGAACTGGTCGAGCTGACCAAGACGTACGACCGCGCGCCTGTGCTGAAAGGCATCAACCTCACGATCCGGCGCGGTGAGTTCTTCTCACTGCTCGGTCCGAGCGGTTGCGGGAAGACGACGACGCTGCGCCTGATCGGTGGGTTCGAGGCGGCCGACCACGGCGAAGTGCGCATCGACGGCGTCGACATGGCCTCGGTCCCGCCGGAGAAGCGGCCGGTCAACACCGTCTTCCAGAGCTACGCGCTGTTCCCCCACCTCACCGTGGCCGAGAACATCGGATTCGGCCTGCGCTTCCAGAAGGCCGGCAAGGCCGAGGTGATGCAGCGCGTCGGCGATGCGCTCGACCTGGTGCGGCTGAACGGCTTCGAGCGACGCAAGGCTCATCAACTGTCCGGTGGCCAGCAGCAGCGCGTCGCCCTGGCCCGCGCCCTCGTGCTGCGTCCGAAGGTGTTGCTGCTCGACGAGCCGCTCGGTGCGCTCGACGCCAAATTGCGCAAGATGCTGCAGGTCGAGCTGCGCGCTCTGCACCAGGACGTCGGCATCACGTTCGTCTACGTCACCCACGACCAAGAAGAGGCGCTGACGATGAGCGATCGGATGGCCGTGATGAACGAAGGCGAGATCGAGCAGATCGGCACTCCCAAGGAGACGTACGAGGAGCCGGCCAGTGCCTATGTCGCCGACTTCCTCGGTGTCGCCAACCTGTTGCCTGCCGTGGTCAAGACCACGGGCCGGGTGGTGGTCAGCAACTCGGAGCACTCCGCCGACACGTCGGGCATCACCGGGCAGTGCACCGTGGTGATCCGCCCCGAGCGCGTCCTGCTCTCGCCGCTCGGCAGGGGCCCGGTCGAGGCGGTGCCGGCAGTGATCGAGCAGTTGATCTACGTCGGTTCCATCACCCAGGTCCGCCTGCGCCTCGGCGACCAGCGGTTGCACGCGCTCGTCGCCAACGACGGCACGCCGATGTGCGGAACCGAAGGCGACACGGTCGATGCCTACCTTCCGCCTGCCGCGATCCGGGTGCTGCCCGGCGAGAGCGCCGCCGCGGCTCGTCAGCCGACGGCAGCGAGGTTGCCGAGCTGACCTTCCTCGCGCACGCCCTGTCGAGCGCGCATGCGCTTCATCACGATCGCGGCGAGCCCAACGCAGACCAGCGTGATGACCAACATCATCGTTGCCAGCGCGTTGAGCGCCGGCGTCGCCGTGGCTCGGCCACTCGTGTAGATCTTCATCGGCACGGTCTCGTTCGACGCTCCGGTGGACAGGAACGAGGAGATGACGAAGTCGTCGATCGAGCCGGCGAACACCACCATCAGGCTGGCGAAGATCGCCGGACCGAGCAACGGCAACAGCACGAGCCGCATCGCTTGCAGCCGGTTGGCACCGAGGTCGCGGGCGGCCTCCTCGTACTGCGGCCCGATCGCCGCCAACCGGCCGCGCACGATGACGACCACATAGGAGATGCTGAACGTGATGTGTCCGAGCAGCTGTGTGGTGAACCCCCGCGGCACTCCTGTGTAGACCTGGCTGAACACCAGGAACAAGGCGACGCCCATCACGATCTCGGGGGTGACGAGTGGGAAC
>DATBKA010000381.1:0-3222 GCA_036556105.1 Ilumatobacteraceae bacterium
TGGTCCATGAAGACCTGCCCGTTGACGAGTGTGTAGTCATATCCCGCCGATGATTGCACGAATCGACCGGCCGCATCGGGAAAGTCGTACACGTACGACGGCGCCGGCAGTTGCAACGCATCGAGATCGATCACGTTGACGTCGGCGCTGCACCCGGTGGCGAGCCGTCCCCGGCCCTTCAGGCCGAACAGGTCGGCCGTGTCGCTGGTGAGGCGGCGCACGCCTTCCTCGAGCGTCCACCGCTTCCGATCACGGATCCAATACGACAGCAGGAACGTCGGCTGGCTGGCGTCGAGGATCTGCCCGACGTGGGCGCCTGCATCAGCGAGGCCCAACGTGACCAGTTGCTCGTCGAGCATGTGCTCGACGGCCGACAAGCGCTGGTTCAAGAACGGGAAGCTGCACACCAACGCCCCGTCGGTCTCCAGCTGGAGCTCGATGAACGCGGCCGCGGCGCTGATGCCGCGCTGCTCGGCGACGGCCGCCAGCGATGTCGTTGGATGGAGGTCGTAGCGCGCGCCGCGGTGGCCGTTCATCGGATTGACGATGAACAGCTGGGCGAGATCGACCGTCGGCGGGGTCGAGTCGGCGCACTCGATCAGCTTGGCGCGCATCGCCGGATCGCGCAGCGCGACCAACTTCTTTCCGTTGCGCATGGCGCGCAGGTCGCGCCACGCGTCCGCACGGTCGAACGGCGTCCGCGTGTCGAGGCAGAACAACACGCCGACGCTGCGCGCCGTCGTCTGCGGGCGAAGCAGTGCTCCACGCAGGTTCTCCGCCTTGGCCAGCTCGATGACCCGCGCGTACAGGTCGGGGCGGCTGTCGTGTTGCAGCAACCCGAAGCTGACCGGCCGCCCACTGCGCCGGCTGACTTCGCCCATCCATGCCATCTCGGCGCGCGTCGCCGGGATCTCGGCATCGTCGCGCTCGCCCTCGCCGATGCGGCTGGCGCTCTCGAACACTCCCGCGCCGAAGCGGGCGAGCACGTCGGCGTAGGCGAAGAGCTCCTCCGGCTCCGCAAACGTTCCCGGCACAGGGCGCCCGTCGGGGACCTTGTGCAGGTACGTGCGGCTGGTGCTGAAGCCCAACGCGCCGCCGCGCATCGCTTCGCCGAGCAACTCCGTCATCACGGCCATGTCGTCGACGGTCGGTGGCGCGGCGTCGATGCCACGCTCGCCCATCGCGTACTGGCGCAGCGCGCAGTGCCCGACCATCCCGCCGACGTTCATGCCCTTGGGCATTCGCCCCAAGCTGCCGAGGTACTCGCCGTAGGTGACCCAGTCCCACGGCAAGCCGTTGAGGATGGCGTCACGAGGGATGTCTTCGACACTCTCCATCAACTCGGCCAACACGCCGCGGTCTTCGGGTTTGCACGGCGCGAACGTGACCCCGCAGTTGCCCATCACCACGCTGGTGATCCCGTGGTAACAGCTGCTCGAGCCGATCGGATCCCACGCCAGTTGCGCGTCGAGGTGGGTGTGGATGTCGACGAAGCCGGGGGTGACCAGGCGATCGGTGGCGTCGATGACTCGGCTGGCCGTGCCGACGATGTTGGCGGCGACGTCGACGATCTGGTCGTTGATGATCGCCACGTCGGCCGGGCGAGCTGGCGCGCCGGTGCCGTCGATCACCGTCCCACCGCGTATGAGCATGTCGAAGGTACCCACTCGTTGCCCCCGTCGTCACGGCTCCTGACAAACCGCTGACCGCGAACGTACCCCCCTCTCGGGTGACAGTCGATTTCGGGACGGTTGCATTTCTGTAACAGTCAGTGGTGATCCGACCTCAGACCGCAGCGGGGACGGCGCTCCGTCAGAGTGCGTGGAGCGCGGTGCCGAGACGCGCCACCCCTTCGGCGATGTCGGCGTCGTCGTAGTACGCGTAGCTGAGACGGAGATGGTTGCCGAGGGCGCCGACCGGGGAGAACTGGGCGCCGTGGCGCACGTCGACGCCGTTCTGCTTGGCGCGGGCCCGCACCGCAGCGCCGTCGGTTCCCTCGGGGAGGCGCAACCACACGAAGTACCCGCCCTCGGGCACGTCGAAGTCGACCCACTCGGGCAGATGCTCGCCGAGCGCGGCGACCATGACGGCTGATCGCCGGGCGAACGTCGACCGCAACCAGCCGACGAACTCGGTCTGCCAACCGGTGCGCATCATCGCCGTCGCCAACGACGACGGGAGTGGATTGAGCCCGCCGCCGCTGAGGATCAAGCCCGAGTCGGCGAGCGGCCGCAGGCGTTCGGTCGAGCCGTGGACCCAGCCGAGCCGCAACCCTGGGGCGAGGATCTTGGAGAACGTCCCGATCGACAGCACCGGTGCGGTGTCGACGTACGCCGACATCGACGGCGGCATCGGTCCGGGCGCGTAGCGCAAGAGGTGGTACACCTCGTCCGCCACGACCAGCACGTCGTGCTCCTGGGCTGCAGCGACGAGTGTCTCGCGACGAGCCCTCGACATCGTGACCCCCGTCGGGTTCTGGAATGCCGGGATCGTGTAGACGAAGGCGATGCGCTTGCCGGCGAGGCGCAATTCCTTCAAAGCCTCGACGAGCGCGTCGACGTCGATCCCGTCACGGTCGATCGGCACGCCGCGAATGTCCAGTCCGTGATCGCGAAACATCTGGAAAGCCAGGAAGTAGGTCGGCTCCTCGACGATGACGACGTCGCCCGGCTCGGTGAGCATGGTGCACAACATGTCGAGCGCCTGCGAGTTGCCGTTCGTCGAGAACAGCTGCTCGGGGTCGACGGGTACACCGTACGCGTCGGTGAGGTACTCGCCGAGCGCCAGCCGGTGGTGGCCGTCGCCCCACTCGGCGCCGTACTGGAGGAACTCCGACGACTCGGCGAACTCGAGCGACGCCGCTCGCCGGATGTACTCGAACGGCAGGATCGTGCTGTTCGGTTGACCGACCCCGAGGTCGATCACCCCTTCAGGAACGACCACTTGCTGGAACTGAATCGTCGACACGGCGTCTAACGTAGGTCCATGAGCGTTGCGTCAGAGACAACGACCGATGTCGTGATCGGCAGCTGCCACCACGACTGCCCCGACACGTGCGGCTGGCACGTCACCGTCGACCGCAGCGGCCCCACACCGATCGCGCTGCAGATGCGCGGCAACCCTGATCATCCGTACAGCCAAGGTGAGCTGTGCCCGAAGGTGAACAAGTTCCTCGACCGCGTGTACAGCGACGAACGCGTCCTTCACCCGCTGCGGCGCGTC
>DATBKA010000382.1:0-9544 GCA_036556105.1 Ilumatobacteraceae bacterium
GAAGATCTCACGAACCTGGGCCTTCAACGTGGCGGCAAGCAGTGCGACGGCGGTGACGAGCGCAACTCCGATCAGCACCGGCGCGGCGGCGCGCGACGTGCGCTTCGGGTTGCGCGCCGCATTGCCCTGCGCCATGCGTCCGGTGACCTTGAACATCGCGGCCACGGGCTTGCCGATCCACCTCGCCGCCACAAGTGCCAGGACCGGGCCGAGGATCAGCACTCCGACGGCGACCAGCAGCACCCCGACACCGAGGAACAACACACTGGCGCCGGCCAGCGCCACCCCGATGGCGACACCGCCAACGGCGGCGAAGACCACGCCGACGATGATGCGCGAGCGACTGCTGCCGACGTGCTCGGCGGCCGAGTCGCGCATCGCCGCCAGCGGCGAGACACGCCCACCGCGCAACGCGGGCATGATCGCCGACAGCACGGTCACGATGACACCGACGACGATGGTGAGCACGATCGTGCGCGGCAGCAACTGCAACGTGGTCGACGGGAAGTCGACTCCGATCGCACCGAGGAACCCCTTCAGCGCCGTGGAGACACCGACGCCGGCGATGAGGCCGAGCAGCGAGCCGACGATGCCCACGGCCACCGACTCGACCAGCATCGCGCGCGTCACCTGCGCACGCTGCGCGCCAACTGCTCTGAGCAAGGCGTTCTCGCGCTGACGCTGGGCGGCGGTGATCGAGAAGACGTTGTAGATCACGAAGCAGGCAACGCCCATGGCGATGAAGGAGAACACCGTCAGGAAGATGGTGAAGAAGCTCAGCCCCTCCTCGATCGAGTCCTGGTTCTCCTTGGTGATCTCGGCGCCGGTCAGCGTCTCGGTCTGCGAATCGGACGGCAACCCCGCTTGGATCTCGTCGGCGAACTCGGCATCCGACACCGAGCCGTCGCTCTTCACCACGACGGCATCGATGAAGCCGGGCCGGCCGACGAACTCCTGCGCGGTCGGCAGGTCGAAGAGGGCGAACGTCGCTCCACCGGGCGAGTCGACGTCGCCGTACTTGGCGATGCCAACCAGCGTGAACTGGCGCGAGCCGGCCTGGGCGACGACCTTGACCTTGTCGCCCACCTTGTAGTCGGCCTTCTTGGCGACGCCGGCGTCGAGCGCCACCTCGTCGCTGCCTGTCGGCAGCCGACCGTCGATGATCCTCCAGAACTCGCCGTTGTCTTCCGCGGCGATCGACGACCCGAACGTCGGTGGGCCGTTGCCGTCGGAACCGACAGGCTTGCCGTCCTTGCCGATGACGCGGGCGAACCCGAACACGTTGCCTTCGGCGCTGCGCACGTGCGGCATCTCGGCGACGACGGCGGTCAACGTGTCGGGGATGCGTTGACGATCCTCGGCGCCGAAGTCGCCCTCGATCACGACCGACGAACGGACATAGGCGTCGGTGTCTTCGAAGACGTCGGCGAACAGGTCGTTGAACGACTTCTTCAGCGTGTCGGAGAAGATGAACGTGCCGGCAAGGAACGAGGTGCCCAGGATCACCGCCAGCGACGTGAGCAGCAGCCGCCCTTTCCGCGCCAGGATGCCCTTCAGAGCGAGCTTGAACATGGTTCAGTCACCGAATCGCTTCATCCGGTCGAGCACACGGTCGGCCGAGGGCTCGACCATCTCGTCGACGATCTTGCCGTCGGCCAGGAAGATGACGCGGTCGGCGTAGCTCGCCGCGTTGGGGTCGTGAGTGACCATCACGATCGTCTGGCCGAGCTCGGAGACGGCGCTACGCATGAACGCCAGGATCTCGGCGCCGGCGCGGCTGTCGAGGTTGCCGGTCGGCTCGTCGGCGAAGATGATCGTCGGCCGGCTGGCCAGGGCGCGAGCGACGGCGACACGCTGCTGCTGCCCGCCGCTGAGCTCACTCGGCCGGTGCTTCAGGCGATCGCGCAATCCGACCGTGTCGATGACCTTGTCGATCCACGCCTGATCGCCATCGTGACCGCCGAGCAGCAGCGGCAGCGTGATGTTCTCGTACGCGTTCAGCGTCGGCACGAGGTTGTAGGCCTGGAAGATGAAGCCGACCGCCGTGCGGCGCAGCACGGTCAGCGCCTTGTCGTTCAGCGAGGCGAGGTACGTGTCGCCGATGTACACGGCGCCGCTGGTGAGCGAATCGAGGCCGGCGAGGCAGTGCATCAGGGTGCTCTTGCCGGATCCCGAAGGGCCCATGATCGCCGTGAACTTGCCGGCCTCGAACGAAACGGTGACACCGTCCAGCGCCCGAACCTCGCTGTCGCCTTCGCCGTAGATCTTCAGCGCATCGACCGCGCCCGCGGCAGGGCTCGTCGTCATCGTCGTTGTCATGCAGCCTGTTGTATCAAACACCGAACGTGGGATGCGCCGCGAGTTTGCGTGACGTGCGTCCGGGAGCGCCGGCGACTTGGCGATTGCATCCCGTATTCGGCCTACGCCCTCAGCTGGCATGACCTACGCTCAAGTGCGATGTTGTGCCCGTCCTGCGCGTCCGAGGTGCCGGCCCACGCCCGGTTCTGCTCCGCATGCGGGTACGCCATCAGTGGCGGGCAGGCCGAGGAGCGGCGGATCACCACGGTCGTGTTCGCCGACCTCGTCGGGTTCACGGCGCTGGCCGAGCGGCGCGATCCCGAGGCCGTGAAGCGGCTGATCGATTCCTGCTTCCAGCTCCTCGTCGACGACATCACCGCCTTCGGTGGCCGGGTCGACAAGATCCTCGGTGACGGGATCCTGGCCCTGTTCGGTGCCCCGATCGCCCACGAGGACGACGCCGAGCGAGCCGTACGCGCCGCACTGCGAATGCAGGCGACGGTCGGCCACTTCGTCGGGACATCGGGTCTGTCGGGCAGTGCCGACATCCGCATGCGCGTCGGCATCAACACCGGCGAGGTGCTCGTCGGCACGTTGGCAGGCACCGAGTACACGGCGATGGGCGACGTCGTCAACACGGCGTCACGGCTGCAGACCGCAGCGCCGCCCGGCGGCATCCTCGTCGGCAACGCCACCTATGCGCTCGCATCGCAGGCGATCCATTTCGAGCCCGCCGGAGAGCTCGAAGCCCGCGGTCGCGAACAGAGCATCAAGACCTGGCTCGCGGTCGAGGCCACCGCCCCGCCAGGGAGCCGGTCGCGCCGCAATCGCAGCGGGCCGCTCATCGGTCGCGAGCCGGAGCTGGCGATCGGTCGGGCCGCACTCGATCTGGTCAGCAGCGCCAACCGCAGCGTGCTCCTGGCCATCAGCGGCGAGAACGGCGTCGGCAAGTCGCGCCTCGCCGACGAGTTGATCGACTACCTGCACAGCTCGGTCGATGCCGGCGTGCTGGAGGGGGCATGCGTTCCGTACGGCGAGGCCAACGTGTGGTTCCCGATCGCTAATGCCCTGTCTCGCTACCTCGATCTCGATTCCACGCTTGCCGCCGACGAGATCCGCGACGCTGCTCGGCTGCGCGCCGTTCAACTGCTGTCGAACGTCGACGAGGCCGAGATCGAACGGATGGTCGACGTCTTCCTGCACCTGCTCGGCTACCCGTCGACGATCGATCGTCTGGAAGCACCGGCGGCGCGGTCCGCCATCCACCGCGCCGTCTCGCGCGTGCTCGAGCTGCGCACGCAGGAACGACCGGTCGTGCTCTCGATCAACGACCTGCATTGGGCGGACCCGGCGTTGATCGGCTTGCTCGAATATCTCGTCACCTCGTTGAGCCGGTGCCCGTTCGCGTTGATCACGGCGATGCGGCCGGGCAGCGACGTCGCCTGGCCGCCGCACACCGAGCGCGGCACGATCGTCTCGCTCAACCTGCAACCGCTCGGCCAGGTGGCGACCGAAGCGCTCGCCGCGCAGCTGCTCGGCGACAAGTGCGCCGAGCCAGAGCTGCTCACCGCGCTGTACGAGCGCAGCGGCGGGAACCCGCTGTTCCTCAACGAACTGGCCGCACTCGCCGCGACCGGCGGCGGCATCCGCGAGTTGCCGACATCGCTGCGCGCCTTGATCATCGCCCGGCTCGATCAGTTGTCGACCCTGCAGCGCCAGATCATCGAGAACGCCGCCACGCTCGGCACGTCCGGGTCGATCGCCGCCCTGCAGACGTTCGCCGACGAGCTCGGCCAGCGCTTCGACCCGGCCCACATGCGCGAGCTCGATGACCTGGGTCTGCTGGAGGTGCGCGGCCGGCGGTGGGAGTTCCGCAGCGACTCGGTGCGCGACGCCGCCTACCAGACCCTCACCAAGGCTGCCCGCGCCAGACGGCACGCGGGCGTGGCCAAGGCGCTGGCCAACTTCCCGGCCGGCCTCGACGATCGCGCTCACCACACGGCGACGGCGGCGGAACTCGTCAAGGAACTGGGTTCGGTCGATGGCGTGCCGAGCGACATCCGGGAGCAGGCCGTGCAACTGCTCACCGCCGCCGCGGTTCGGGCGCACGAGAATGGGAGCCCGCGGGTCGCGATCCGCCACGCAACCCGGGCGATGGAGCTGATGCCGCCAACAGCCGCGCACGAAGAGGGCCGCGTCCAGTTGCAGCTCGTCCGCGCCGGCGCACTGCTCGATCTGCGCGACTTCGACGCGGCGCGCGCCGACCTCGACACCGCCCTGGCCAGCGCGACGAAGCGCAGCGACCTCGCCTCCCAGGGCGACGCGCACCGCCTGCTCGGTTCGATGCACCACGCAGCGAGCCGGCTCGACGAAGCTCGGGTCGAGTTGGGGCTCGCCGTCGAGATCTTGCGCAACGTCGAGCGTCCCGACCGTCTCGCTCGCGCCCTCCGGGCGCGGGGCTTCATCGAGCTGTTCGGAGGCTCGCTGACCGACGCCGAGTGGTTCTTCGGCGAAGCCGACACGTTGTACCGCCGGCTCGACGATCAGCGCGGTCTGGCCTGGCTGGAGCAGCACCGGGCCTGGATCTCGTTCCTCAGCGGTGACATGACGCTCGCCCGCGACCGGCTCAACCATGCCGCCGACACCTTCGACAAGCTCGGCGACCGCAGCGGTGTCGGTTGGGCGTTCGGCCTGCTCGCCTTCGTCGAGTTCTTCGAGCGCCACTTTGCCGAAGCCGAGGCACTGGCCGAGCTGGTGATCCGCGAGGCCGAGCAGCGCGGCGATGACTGGGCGTGCGCGATGATGCAGACGCTGCTCGCCGATCTGCGCCTGTGGCAAGGCGACCTCGGCGAAGCAGCGAACCTCGCCGATCAGGCCCGCTCGCGCTTCAAGAAGCTGAAGGACCGCTTCGGTCTGATGCAGGCCACGGCGCCGTTGCTGCGCGCCCAGATCGCGCTCGGGCAGGCCGGCGCGGCACAGCGCACCGCCGAGGAGCTGATGGCGATCGCCGACACAGCCGGCCAGGGCCCGTTCCCGTTGATGGCGGTTGCCGGCGCAGCGATGCATCGCGGCGACGGAGCGACGGCAGTAGCGATCGCCGAACGTGCCCTCGCCGAGACCGACGAGATGAACGCCGCCGCTTTCGAACCGCACATCGCCCGGCTGGTCGGTCTGATGCAACTCGGCCGGCTCGACGAGGCGCGCATCGCCTTTGCGGAGCTGCCGGCGATCGCGTTGGCCCACCCGTTCACCAACGCCGTCGCCGCGCTGCTCTATGCAACGATCGGCTCACCCACGCAGGCGCTCGAGCATTCGGAGTCCGTCGCGCTCGCTGCCGGCGCGACGTATCTCGATGAAGTGTTCGCCTACATCGGCGCAGCCAGCGCCCACTCGCAGCTCAACGACTCGGCGCAAGCCACGCTCTCGGTGGAGGCCGCTGTCGTGCGCGCCCTCGACGTCGGTGATGTCATCGCCATCGCTCTCTCCACCAACGCCTACCAACATCTCATTGGCAGGCCGCACCCGGCCTTCGATCAACCGACGAAGCTCGAGGCGGGCTGGCTCAACGTGATCGACAACCTGCCGACCGGAACGCGCTGACACTCCGACCAGATTGGTCGACTCTCAACCTGCTCGACGCTTCCAGGGCAGCTCGGCGAGGAACTTGGCGGCAGCCGGGTGAGGGTCCATCGGGCGCTCGTCGGCGGGTTGCGCCGCGGGGCGCGGTCCGCGATGGATCTGACAACCCGGGCACCAGTACAGCAACCGCGCGCTCTCGCCGATCCGGCGCACTTCGATGGTGTCGCCACAGCGCAGGCAGCGCTGACCATTGCGCCCGTACACCGCGAGCCGCGAGCCCTCGGCCGCGGTCGCCGCGTCGAGGTTGGCGCGCAGCACGCGGGCCGCAGCGGAGATGACGCGATGCATGTCGTCGCGCGCCAGCATCGAGACCGGAGCGAACGGATGTTGCTGACACGCCCACAGGATCTCGCTGCGGTAGACGTTGCCGACCCCGCTGGCAACCTGCTCGTCGAGCAGCGCCTCGGCGATCGGCGACTCGAGCTCGTCGTATCGACACAACGCGTCGACGGCGGCGTCGAGGTCAGGTGCGCGGGCGGTGAGATCGGGCCCACCGCGACCAAAGCCGGGATGGCGATGCGGGTCGAACTGGCGATAGGTCTCGACGATGCGCACGCTGAAGCACACCGCGGTGAAGCCCTGCACGTTGATGCCGACGCGCATCTGCGACATCGGTTTGCGCCACTGTTCGCCGTTCCGATACAGGTGCCAGGTTCCCCCGAGGAGCATGTTGGTGTGCAAGACCAAGCCGTCGTCCCAGACGACGTCGAGCTGCTTGCCATGACTCTCGACGAGCTCGACGACGCGGCCGACTGCGGGCACAGGCCCGTCGACGTGCGGCCCCTCGAACGACAGGAGTGGCCGCCCCACTAAGGCCGTTCGCAATGCAGCGGCCGTGCGATGCAGTGCTTCCCCTTCGGGCACGGAGCCGAGCGTAGTCCGGCATTGCCGGACGTGGGCGGCATGCTCAGCGATAACGTGGGTTCGTGCCCGCATTCGATGACGCTGAGCTGGTCGATCCGCTCACGGCGAGTGATCCGATTGCGACGGCACGGCGGCGGCACCGGACGGCGGGAGCGATGCTGGCTGCGGGGATGTTGGGCCTCGAACAGGCGATGGGCCTGCGCAAGCCCAAGGAGGAAGCGCCGATCGTCATCGATGCCAACGATGATCCGATCGACATCGATCGCGACGGAATCCTGCTCGCTGTCGATGAGGGCACATCCGTGTTTGCCCATCCTCAACCGCGGTCAGACCCACTGCTCAGCCGCCGACGCCGGCGCAGGCGCAAGTTCGTGGGATGAGACATCGAGCACTCGGGACGGCCATCGCCGTCTTCGTCGCGTCCCTCGCCGCAGGCGGTGCTCATGCGCACGCCCACGCACCACGCCACGCCGAGCGCGACAACACCGAGCCGGCGTTGCAGATCGAGGTGGCGGCTGCACTCGCTCACCACGTCGATGGACAACGCGACGGATTGATCTCCGTCGAGGTGCTCGCCGCTGACACAACGGCGGTCGACCGTGAGGTCAATCGCCTCGGCGGAACCGTCACGGGAACAGTCGACCGGCAGCTCGTACAAGCGCTGGTGCCCGCTGGCGCTGTGAGCATGCTCGCCGCGGCAGACAGCTCCACGTACGTTCGTCGCCCACTGCACATCAACCGCGTGCCGCGCTTCGAGGCTCCGGGCTTCGGCGCGACCGTCGGCGACGAGGTGGCACTGACGAACGCGGCCGCGTGGCACAACGCAGGCATCACGGGAAACGTGCGCGTCGGCATCATCGACTTCTTCGACCTCACGGTGTGGAACGTCAACGAACACGGGCCGGTCCCGGACGCGGCGCACCAGTTCTGCATCAGCCCCGACGTGTGCACCAACGGCATGATCAACTCCGCTGCCGGCGATCGCCATGGTGTCGCCGTCGCCGAGATCGTCAAGGACATGGCGCCAGGTTCGGAGCTGTTCCTCGCCACGACTGAGACCGTCGCCGAGACGCAGTCGGCGATCGACTGGTTCGTCGCCAACGGCGTGTCGATCATCACCCGCTCACTCGGCGCCCCGTACGACGGCCCCGGTGATGGAACAGGCCCGCTCGACTCGCTCGTCGACTACGCCGCGGCACGAGGAATCACCTGGTTCAACTCCGCCGGCAACGACGGCTTCAACGGCTACGGGCGCTACACGAACGGAGTCGACTCCGCCGGCTACGTCGACTTCGACAATGGTCCTGGAGTGGACACCGCGCTGCGCATCGACCCGTCGCAGGGCGGCGTGGCGTTCGACGGGATCCGTTGGGCGAACGACTGGTATACGGATCCGTCGGCGCGAACCGACTACATGGTCGAGGTCTGGGCAGGCGCCAACGAGTCGACCATGTCGTGGCTGGTCAACCTGGACGAGCCGCAGATCGGCGGTGCGCCACCGCTCGAGGCAGTCGACTTCGGGCTGCAGGTCGGCTTCGGGCAGTCGGTGTTCCTGCGCATCCGCGCCACCGCTCACTACATCGCCTCCCAACCCGACACCATCGAGGTGGCCACGTTCTTCGGTGGCATCGAACCGGGCCGGCAATCGACGAGCTTCAGCGCGGCGAAGTCCGTGGTCGACTCGCGCAGCCCGGCCCTCGTCGCCGTCGGCGCTATCGATCCGGCCGACGGTTCGCACGGCATCGCCTTCTACTCGTCGCAGGGCCCTACCAACGACAACCGCGTCAAGCCCGACGTGTCCGCACCTTCGTGCGTGCGCAGCACGATCTACCAACCGTGCTTCAACGGCACCAGCGCGGCATCGCCCGCGGCGGCGGGGATGGCGGCCTTGCTGCTCAGCCGCAACCTCGCCTTGCCCGGCATGGCGTTGGCATCGTTGACCCGCCATCTGGTTCGCGACCTCGGAGCCACGGGCCCCGACAACGCGTTCGGCTCGGGCGAGATCCTCCTGCCGGCTCCGCCGACGGCGTTGTCCGGAGGTGCGGGCGCAGCGAGCGCCTTCACCCCGCTGGCCGCTCCCGTTCGGCTCCTCGACACGCGTCCCGCGTCGCTGACTGGCCCGGCCCAGCCCGGCCCGTACCCGCAGTTCGCGATCGTCGACCTGCCGCTCGGCTCGTCCGGGGCGATCCCGGCCACGGCGACTGCGGTCGCCGTCACGGTCACGTCGACCGACTCGGTCGGGCCGTACTTCGTGCAGGCCCTGCCGACATTGGCCGGCGCAGTCGGTGCCTTCTCGACGGTCAACATCACCGCCGCCTCCCAGGTTCGACCGAACTTCGCCATCGTGCCGGTCGGTCAGGGATCGATCTCGATCTTCATCCCGAACGGCGGCAACGTCATCGTCGACGCGATGGGCTACTTCTCGCCGTCCGGCGCAGTGAGCGCCGGGCGATACGTGCCGGTCGACCCTCATCGTGTGCTCGACACCCGTCCACAGATCGGCGGGCCTGTCCCGATCGGGTGGACGCCGCACAAGCCTGCCGCCGGCGAGGCGGTGCGCGTCGACCTGCCCGCCGACGCGGGCATTCCCACGACCGGCGTTGCCGCGCTCGTCGTCAACGTCACCGCCACCGAGCCGGCTGCGCCGGGCTTCCTCCAGGCGTTGCCGACAGGGGCTGTGACGGGTCAGACCTCCAACGTCAACTTTGCCGCGGGCGAGACAGCAGCCACGCACGCCATCGTC
>DATBKA010000383.1:0-1875 GCA_036556105.1 Ilumatobacteraceae bacterium
CGTGCAGCAAGCCTTCGACCGTGCAGTCGATGACGAACGTGGTGGCTGACAGGGCGGCGATCACGCCGGGGTTGCCGGCGAGCGCTTGTGATGCACCCGTGGAACGGATCGGCACCGCGTGCTGCGCGCGCGGCGTCGGCACGACGACGTCGAAGACGCGACCACCCAACGACTGCGCAGCGAGCCGTGCCGTGTCGACCAGGGTGGCGCGGCTCTGCGCTTCGCTGAGGACCGCGACCACTTCGCCGTCGACCAGCGCGCACCGCCGAAAGTGGGCGGCGAAGGCCTCGACGTGTCGCCATTCGGTCATGTGCACTCCGATGCTGCCCGAGCCATGTGCTCCTCCAACAGCCGGTTGACGTCGTCCGGGGCCTCGACGTTCAACAGATGACCGGCACCGGGGATCACGGCCAGCCGCGCACCGGGGATCAGATCGGCCAAGGCGAAGCCGTAGCCGATCGGCGTCTCCTCGTCGAGCTCGCCGACCATGCACAGCGTCGGCGCGCTGATCGACGGAAGAACTGCCGTGCTGTCGTGGGTGACGAGACAGTCGATCGATCGGCGCAGTGCCGCGCCCGAGATGCGCGCCATCGCCGCCCGCTGCCCGGCGAGCGCTTCCGGCGCAATGTTCGGCCCGGCGATCGCGGCCAACACGTCGTCGGCGAACTCGGCCGGTTCGAGGCCGGCCTCGAGCGGGGCCAGTCGCGCCGCCCGCCACTCCGCGGGCTTGGTGCCGTCCAACCCGAACTTGGGGCTCGTCGACAGCAGCGCCAGCGTGGAGAGCCGTGCCGGATGGCGCGCCGCCGCGTGTTGGGCGATCATCCCGCCGAACGAGATCCCGGCAACGTGGGCGGTCAGCACACCGAGTGAGTCGAGGAGGTCGACGACCGCATCGGCCAAGGCGAGAAAGGTCAACTGCCCGGCAAGTGGCGCGGACGCGCCGTACCCGGGCATGTCCCAGGCCACGACGCGGTGCTCGGCGCTCAGCCCGTCGAGCTGCGGCTCCCAGGACAGCCGGCTACCGCCCAGCCCGTGCAGCAACAGCAGCGTCGGCCCGCTGCCCCGCTCGCGCCACGCCAGGCGTTCACCATCGACATCGACTGCCGGACTCACCTTGCACAGTCTTCCCTGGTCAAGCGCACTTGTCAACGGTGTTGACAAGCGATGGCGCGTCGCCGAGAATCTGCCGATGAGTGTCGACCGCAACGAGTTGGTCCAGCGCGTTCGCGCCCTCGGCCCGACCCTCGCCGCGCGAGCGGTGACGTACGACCGCGAGGCCAGCTTCCCGTTCGAGAACTTCGCCGACTTCCGCGAGCTCGGTCTGCTGGCGATGTGCGTGCCTGCCGAGCATGGGGGCCTGGGCGCGTCGTACGCCGACTACATCCGCGTCAGCGAGGAGATCGGCCGGTATTGCGGGGCCACCGCGCTCACGTTCAACATGCACAACGCGACGATGGTCTGGTGCGGCCAGGTGGCCGACGCCCTGGAGATGCCGGACGAGCTGCGCAGCCGTCACGAGTCGATCCGGACCAGGATGTTCCGCGGTGTCGTCGAGCGAGGCGAGATCCACAGCCAACCGTTCTCGGAGGGCTTGGCGCCGGGCGCAACCGCCGGCATCGCCACGCGGGCGCGTCCTGTCGAGGGGGGCTGGCGAGTGACGGGTCGCAAGATCTTCGCCTCGTTGTCGGGCGCGGCCGACTTCTACAACGTGATCTGCCAAGCGCCCGGCGACGACGACATCTTGTTCCTCGGTGTGCCCGCGGACGCCGACGGAGTCTCGTGCGTCGACGACTGGGACCCGCTCGGCATGCGCGGCACGGTGTCGCGCACGCTGGTCTTCAAGGACGTGTTCGTCCCCGACGAGGGCCAGATGAT
>DATBKA010000384.1:0-6557 GCA_036556105.1 Ilumatobacteraceae bacterium
GTTCCTCGCCTCGCGGGTCGACGGGATCATCGTCGCCGGCTGCCGACTCGCCGCGGAGCGCCTCGACGCGGTCGCCCGCGAGGTTGCCCTCGTCTCTGTGGGTCGCGTGTTGCCGGCCTCGCCGCTCGGTTCGGTCACGACCGACGACGAACACGGGGCGCGGCTCGCCGTCGAACATCTCCACCAACTCGGCCATCGCCACATCGCCCACATCGACGGCGGCAAGGGTGCCGGCGCGGCGCCACGTCGTCGCGGCTACATGCGCACGATGAAGGGACTGGGGTTGGCTGCCCACGCCCAGATCGTCGTCGGCGACTTCACCGAGGAGGCCGGAGCCCGTGGCGCAGAACGTCTCCTGCACGCCTCGACGTTGCCGACGGCGATCTTCACCGCCAACGACCTGTCTGGCGTCGGCGCGATCGACGCCATCGAACGCGGCGGTCTGCTGGTACCCGATGCCATCTCCGTCGTCGGTTTCGACAACACGGCGCTGGCCGCGCTCAACCACGTCGGCTTGACGACCATTCACCAGCCACGCCGCGAGATGGGTGCGGCCGCGGCGACGATGCTGATCGACGCGATCAACGACCGTGGCGCACTCAGCAACGTGCTGATGGCGCCGAGCCTCGTCGTGCGCCACACCACCGCGCCCGCCCCGGGCTGAATCGAACCGGGCTCAGATCAGCTCGCGCATCAGCGCCGCGCCAACGGCGCCGGCGCGCTCGCCCAACTCGGCAAACACGAGCTTCGGGTGCGGGCGCAGGTCGGGTGCGTACAGCAACTGTGTGAACCAGCGCTGGATCGGCCCGAGGTAGAGGTCCCCCGACGCGGCAAGCCCACCGCCGAGCACGAACATCTCCGGATCGAGCAGGTTGGTGAGGTTGTTGAGGCCGAGGGCGACCCAGCGTCCGAAGAGGTCGATCACCTCGAGGGCCTCTCGATCGCCCTCTCGCGCCGCGGCCTGCACGTCTTCGCCGCGCACCCGTTCCGGGTCGCCACCGGCCAGCTGCACGACGCGGCGCAGGCGCTTGCCGATCGCGGCCTCGCGAGCGATCTGGGCAAGGCCGGAGCCCGACGCATAGCGCTCCCAACAGCCGCGGCGACCGCATGGACACGGCAGCCCGTCGGGGTCGACGACCATGTGACCGATCTCGCCGGTGAACCCGTTGGCGCCGCGGATCAGTTGACCGCCGGCGATCACTCCGCCGCCGATGCCGGTTCCGAGCGTGACCATCACGACTTCGCTTGCCCCTCGCGCTGCACCCACTTGCCACTCCGCTGCTGCCGCACAGGTGGCGTCGTTGCCGACTTCGACCTGGAAGCCGAGCCGCTCTGACAGCATCCGTCCGACCTCGAAGTCGACGATGTCGATCAAGTTCGGTGAGGCCTTGATGATCCCGTCGATCGTGACCATCCCTGGCACACCGATGCCCAACGAGTCGACGACCCCGAGCGCGCCCGCCAGTTCGGCCAGTGTGTCGACGAACGCCTCGGTGCCGGGCGGCGTCGGGCGACGTTGCTCCTCGATCACCGCTCCGGCGTCGTCGAGCACGACCCCAAGACACTTGGTGCCGCCGACGTCGATGCCGATGCGGCGGCGGGTCACGATTCGGCGCGGACTTTGAGCTCGCGCACGGTGTTGAGGATGCGCACCTCGGCGCGGCGCTTCACGAAGCCCGGGAGCGGGACGACGAGGTCGATGACGAGGTCGTAGCGAACCTCGGTGCCACCGTCGGAGGTTGCCGAGAAGTGGTACGAACCGTCGATGGTGCGCATGATGTCGCCGCGCAGCAAACTCCACGCCAGCACCTTCGGGGCCTCGTTGTAGTCGTAGCTCAGGGTGTAGTGCGTGCTGCGCCCGAGCGCCGAAGAACGGAACTCCACCTCGAGCGGCCGGCCTTCTGCGTCGCGCACGCGCACGACGACGTCTTTCACGTCTTTGGCCCACTCGGGGTAGCGCTCCACATCGGTGGCGATCTCCCAGACGCGTTCGGGCGGCGCTGCGATCGTCGTCGTCTGTGACGCAGTTTCAGCCATGACTCTGTTCTAGTCGATCTTGAACACGCGGCCCGTACGAGCCGTGCTTGGCCGCCCAGGCGCCGTTCATCCCGATGCCGAACATCGGCACGAGCACTCCGAACGCCAGCGCGTTGAGGTCGCCCTTGTCGAGGCCGACGACTCCGATCCACGCTCCCCCAACGGCGGCGACGATCTGCGCCGTCAACGCGCCCAGCATCGCTCGTTTGACCGGCCGCGGCGCGGTAGGCCCGGTGAGCAAGTACAGGTTGGCCACGCCCACCTCCTCGGCGCGCGATCGCTCGAGGGCGCGGGTGTACGCCCACAACGTCGCCACGATCCCGATCGCGAACAACACCATCGAGACACCACCGATGAGGAACTGCGCCGGGCGGTGCGACCGCAGCGGAACGGCGACAACCAGGGCGGCGACGAACACAGCTGTGCCGGCGAGGTTGAGTCGCACCAAGCGCGACCCCGGCGGGTTTGGTGCGTCAGTGGCCATCGTCGCGCATCATGTCAGGGCACCCAACGACTCGCCCAGTCGCCTGGAGAGTCCGTCGTAGGAGAAGTCGCTGACCGCCCTCTGCCGCCCAGCGGCGCCCATCGAGGCCCGCAGCGTCGGATCGTCGAGCAGCTTCTCGAACGCCACTGCGGCTTGGCGGGCGTCGTCCGGATCGCGGACCATCAGCCCGGTGACGCCGTCGACGACGGCATCCTCCGCCCCGCCGGAGTCGCCGGCCACCTGGGCGACACCGCAGGCCGCGGCCTCGAGGAAGACGATGCCGAAACCTTCCTGCTCGAGCCCCGCCCAGCGGTTGCGGCAGAGCATCGTGTACACGTCGGCACAGCCGTACAACGCCGGCAGGTCGGCGTTGGCAACGCGTCCGAGGAAGCGCACCGGCGCGCCCAGGTCGGTGGCGAGGCGACGAAGACGAACCAGATCGCGGCCGGCGCCGGAGATCGCCAGCACCAGATCGGGGCGCGAGTCGCGCAGCATCGCCGCGGCGCGGATCGCGGTGTCGAAGCCCTTTCTCGGCACGAGACGACTGATGCTGACGATCAGCTCAGCCTGCTGGGGCAGCCCGAACCGGTCGCGCGCCGCAGCCCGCTCGGTCGCGGTGAGCGGCCGGAACCGCTCTGTGTCGACGCCGGGTGGCACGACGGTGATCGGCAGGCTGCACCCAGCAGCGCGCTCCGCCTCGCGTGCCGGGTAGGTACCGGCGGCAACGACGTGCCGGGCCCTCCGCAACACGTAGGCAAGCGTTTGCTTCATCCCTGGCAGCCGTCCGGGTACGGTGACCTCCGCCCCGTGGAGCACCACGTCGTACGGCAACCGCAGCGACGGGCCGACGATCCCGAGCGGCACCGCCGGATCGAGGACGACGAGATCGGCGCCGACCCGCTTCGCCATCTCGTTGATGTGGTTCACCATCCACGGATGTGGCAACAGCACCGGCTCGCGTGTGCGCTCGATGTGGAACGCCTGGTCGGCGTCGAACTGCCGGGCCCCTTTGTACGGGCTCGTCAACACGGCGAACGACTCGGGAGGCAGTCGTCGCCACCATTCCCACAGCAGCGATTGGATCCCACCGATCTTGGGCGGGAAGTCGTTCGTGACGAGCAAGTGCTTCACGACATCGCCGCCAGCTCCTCGACGACCAACGGGTCGCGATCGTTCTGCGGCAGGAGATGATCGAGACCGAGCCGGCGCGCCGCCCACACGGCATGCACACGCAGCACGGCGTCATCAGCTGCCACATACGCGCGGAGCACCCGACGGACATCTTCGTCACGCGCGTCGCCGACGTTGCCGAGCGCGACGAGAGCGTTGCGCCGAACCCAGCGAGGATCGCGATCGGCGATGTACCAACGGCCCCAGCGATTCATCAACTCGGCATCGCTCACACCGAGCAGCTCGACCAAGGACACCCATGGCTCGATGGCGTCGACGTCGGCGCGACGGCGGTCGGCGAAGCGAACGTTCGGCGGGCACACGGTCTGGCAGTCGTCGCACCCGTAGATCCGATCGCCGATCGATTCGCGCCACCGCCGGTCGATCACACCCGGCTTCTGCAAGATCCACGCCAGGCACCGACCGGCATCGATCACCCCCGGAGCGATGATGGCTCCGGTCGGGCAGGCCTCGAGACAACGCTTGCAGCTGCCACAGCCGTCGTCGACCGCGGTGGAGGCGGCAGACAACGGTGCGGTCGTGATGACGCAGCCGAGCACGAACCAACTGCCAGCGCCGGGGATGAGGATGTTGGCGTTCTTGCCGAACCAGCCAATGCCCGCCCGGTGAGCGACTTCGCGGTCGACGATCGAGTTGTCGTCGGCGAACACCACGGCACGCCAACCGTCGCGCCGAAGCCGTTTGGCGACGGCCCGCAGCCCGTCGCGAAGTGGCGCATAGTGGTCGGCCCAGGCGTAGCGGGCAACGCGCCCCTGCGCGCCCGGCGGTGCGACGGGCTCGTCCACGAAGTACGAACGCGCGCCGACGAACACCGCTTGCGCCCCGGCCACGGCACGTCGCGGATCGGTCGAGCGAATCGGATTTCTGTACGTGAACGGCAAGCCGTCGTGCAGACCGGCACTCTTCCTGCGCAGCAGCTCGGCTCGTGCCCGTTCGAGGATCTCCGCCGAGCACACGCCGACCGGATCGATGCCATGCCGAGCCGCAATCTGGGTGAGCTCACCCAGGTAATCGCCGTCAACTGAAGGCGGTGACTGCGTCGGTCTCACTGTGTCGCAGCGTAGGCACCATTCCGGCGCGAACGAGCAAACGCACGACGCGCATCTCCTCGTCGTCGAAGGTGACTTCTTCCACTGCAGCGGGTGACAGCACATGTGTGACCACGCAGTCGGCGCACGTCGCCGTGGCCCGCATGCAACACGTGTCGCACGAGATGATCAGGGGGGTGTCGCTAGCCATGACCGCATCATCGCAACGGGGTGTTACGTAGTTCCTGGACCCGGGTGGGGGTTCAGGCAGCGGGGCTGAGTTGGACGTGGTAGCCGAGGTGTTCGAGCTGGTTGACGAGGTGGCGTCGGCGCCGGTCTGGGTCGTCGAGGCGGGCGAGGTAGTCGGGTCCGATTTCGGTGTAGATGGTGCCGTCTTTGAGCATGTGCCAGATGATGACCAGCAGGGTGTGGGCGACGGCGATCAGGGCTCGTTGTTGTCCTCTGCGTTTGGCGATCCGCCAGAAGCGGACGGCGAGGTAGCAGTCCTTGGAGCGGATGTTCGCCCAGGCCGCTTCGACGAGCGCTGATTGCAGCCACGAGTTGCCCGAGCGGGTGTGGGTGGAGCGGTGTTTACCGGCGGATTCGTTGTTACCGGGGCATACTCCGGCCCACGAGGCGAGATGCGCTGCTGTCGGGAAGCGGCCCATGTCGACGCCGATCTCGGCGAGGATGATCTCAGCAGTGCGTTGTGCGATGCCCGGGATTGTCGTCAGCAGTTCCCGGGCCGCCCGGAAAGGGACGATCATCTCTTCGACGCGTGCGTCGAGCCGGGCGATCGCGGCGGTGAGGAAGTCGACGTGTCCGACGATCTCGGTGACCATCCCGGCGTGATGAGCGTTGAACCTGCCGGGCACGCATTGGCGCAGATCGCCGATCTTGGAACGCAACCGACTCTGAGCCATCTCGGCCAGCCGTTCGGGATCTCGTTCGCCGGCGCAGAGCGCGTCAAGGATCATCCGACCGGTCACACCAAGCACGTCAGAGGCGACCGATGACAGCTTGACGTTGGCGTCCTCGAGAACCTTCTGCAAGCGTTGGGTCTCGCGGGCGCGTTCTTCGGTCAACTGGCGCCGATAGCGGGTCACCTCACGCAACTCGCGGATCTCGGTCGGGGGCACGAAGCTGCCGCGCAACAACCCGCACTCGAGCAGCTGAGCGATCCAGGCGGCGTCGTTGACATCGGTCTTGCGGCCAGGCACCGCCTTGATATGCGCCGGGTTGACCAACAACAACTCGAACGGCTGCCCGTCATCGAGAACATGCCATACCGGTTTCCAATACACCCCGGTGGCTTCCATCGCCACCTCCGTCACCCCGGACGAGATCAGCCACTCACGGAGCTCGATCAGTTGATGTTCGAACGTGCCGAACGTACGCACCTGCGACGATCGTTTCTGACGACCCGCACCAGGCGAGCGAACGCAGGCCACGACCGTCTTCTTGTGGACATCCAGACCGGCGCACCGATCGACCAGCACCTCCATCACAACCCTCCTTGTCCCGATTCGAAGGTCCGGTCGGAGCCGTCAACTGAAGAAGGTGTTACACGTGCTCGAAGCACAATCGCAGGCACCTGCAGGCTCCACCGTCATGGTGTGACACGGGCTCAACACCACGCGCACCAATCCCTCGACCGACGTCACCCGGACCCACCACGAACTACATCCCCTCAGGCGGCGTCAGTCAAGCCGCCATAGCCGGTGTGACACGGTTGCCGCCGTGCCGGGCAGTTACACCCGGCTCAGCGGGTGAGCGACAAGAACACGTCGGACGACACGGTGTTCCCGCCTGCCTTC
>DATBKA010000385.1:0-1714 GCA_036556105.1 Ilumatobacteraceae bacterium
CGCCCCTGCTCCACCGCCCACGCTGCGTTTGGCGACTTTTGCCCGCATATGGGGCATTAGTCCTCAAACGCTGCGGGGAGCGAGCCACTCGGGGTCACCGCCGGACTCCCAGAGGCGGCGCACCACCCGAGGCGACAGTTCGTCCTTGTTGACGTAGGCCATCGCTCCGCAACTTCGCGCGGCCGGCGGCATGTCGGCCTCGGTGTACGTGGAGACGAGGATGACGAAGGTGTTCGGGTGAGCTGTGGTGATCAGCTTGGTGGCTTGCAGCCCATCCATCGCGCCCATGTTGATGTCCATCAACACGACCGAAGGCTGCACCTTGTCGACGAGCTCGACGGCTTCCTCACCGGACGTTGCCTCGGCGACGACCTCGAAGCCCGGCACGCGAGCGATCACGGCCCGGGCCGCGGCGCGAAACGGGGGCTGATCGTCGACGACCAGCACCTGCACGACGCCATCTTCCGAGCCCGCCGGGCTGGCCGGTTGCTCCATCACCAGAACCTCCATGACGCCGTCATGGTCGCGCCTCAGTCTCGGCCCGGAAACCGTGCTGATACGTCATCCGGGGTGTGGCCTGCACCACCTTCCGTGAGGAACAGCAGGACAGCGGCGACGCGACGGTTGACGTCACGCTCCTCGGTGAGGTGCAGCTTGGAGAAGATCGAGTTGATGTGCTTCTCGACCGCCCGCTCGGACAACACCAGGGCAGCAGCGACCGCCGCATTCGATTTGCCCTGCGCCATCTCGGCGAGCACCTCGCGCTCGCGAGGCGTGAGGAAGTCGATCGGTGCCTTGGCGCGCCGGCTCGACGACGTGACCAACTGCTCGACGACTTTCGGATCGATCACCGCACCGCCGTCGTGGACGACACGGATCGCGTCGACGAGGTCGTCGACGTCGGCGACGCGGTCCTTCAGCAGGTAGCCGCGGCGTTCCGAGCCTTGTGACAGCAGCGCCAATGCGTACGCCGGCGACACGAACTGGCTCAGCACGATCACGCCGATCTGTGGATCGCTGTCGCGCAGTGCCGCCGCGGCGCGGATGCCCTCGTCAGTTCCGGTCGGTGGCATGCGGATGTCGGTGACGACGACATCCGGCTTCGAGGCCTTGACCAAGGCCAACAACTCGTCGTAGCTGGCGGCCGTACCGACCAGTTCGAAGCCCTTCGTCGAGGAGATCAGCCGGGCCAGGCCATCGCGCAGCAACGCGTTGTCCTCGGCAATCGCCACTCTGATCGGAGTCGGGCTGGGCACGTTGCGATCCTATGCGGGGGGCGGGACCGGCCGATTGCTCCGTCTCGCCGATGATCAACCGTGATCGTGCTGGGCGTGGTGTCGAGCCAGGACGTCGTCGCCGAAGTCGCCGCGAGGGTCGCGCCACACGGTGTGGACGTGGTTGGCGTCCCGTGCGGTGTTGTCGTACTCGGCCAGCAACGTCTCGCTGTGCACGCGGTAGTAGTGCGGTTGTCCCGGGGCCAATCCTCCGGCCCACAGGAAGTGCACGTCGTCGAGGGCGCTGCCGGCGAACTTCATCGCCTCCTCGTCGGCGACGTCTTCGGGGAGGCGGTGCACGTACAGGCGCAGCAGCGCATCGAGCATGTCGCGCTGGCCGGTGTTCATCGCCGTCGCCGCCAGACCCTTCGGTCGCCGCGTGAACGACATCGCCTCGAGGTCGCCTGCCTCGACACCCGTTGTCGAATCGAGGCGGTGCT
>DATBKA010000386.1:0-7414 GCA_036556105.1 Ilumatobacteraceae bacterium
ATGACGCCGTCGCCGTAGAGGAGCGCGGCGCCGAAGAGACCGATGAGGACGAACAGCCACCGCCTGCCCTTGGCGTCCGGGTCCTTGCCCGTCGCGAGCGCACCGAGGGCGAGGATGCCACCCTCGCCGTCGTTGTCGGCCCGCATCACGAGTCCGAGGTACTTCGTGCAGATCACGATGATCAGCGACCAGAACATGACCGACAGCAGCCCGATCGTGTTCGACGCGTCGAGAGCAACTCGATGCCGGGACGTGAACGCCTCGCGCATGGCGAACAACGGGTTCGTCCCGATGTCGCCGTAGACGACTCCGAGGGCGCCGATCGCCAGGACGGTCGTGCGTCGCTCGTGGGCGTCGAGATGTGTCGCCGTCAAGTGGTCGCGCCGGTCATCTCGGCGTCGATCAGCTGAGCGAGGCGGTGACGGAAGCGGATGCCGCCGCTATCGGTGCGCAGGTTGATCGTCGAGCCGCCCGACTCGTCCATCCCGCGCTGCGACGCCTCGAGGATGAATCGGTCCTCCTCGAAGGCGGCGCGCACGGATGTCGCGAATCGACGCGAAACCTCCATGTCGCCCGGCGCGAAGTTGCGCATCTGGAACCAGAAGTACCGCGTCGTCTTCTCGTCGACGGGAGTGAGGAAGTTGAAGCTGTCCATGACGAACGCGTCGGGGTGCAATGGCCGATCTTCACCTCCGGTGCCGGCCGGCGAGATGTACGCCTTGATCAGCGCGTGACATGGGTAGCGCATCTCGTACTGCTGCTTGCGGTCGCACTTGCCGCCGAACCGCAGGAACGGGGCGTAGAACGGAGCCGGCTCGCTGTCGAGCATCCATCGCCACACGGTCACGCCGTTGTCGCCGATCGTGACTTCGAGAGCCACGTCGTCGGCGCCGTCGCCGGCGAACGAGCCCGGATGCACCCAGGCCACGTGCGAAGGATCGAGCAAGTTGTCGGTGATGTGCTGGTAGTTGCAGCCGAAGACCATGTCGTCGCCGTCGGTGCTGCCCCAATCCGGGTCGCCCCAGTGGTCGGCGGGGAAGATGTCGGCCGGGTCGGCGCGCTCCTTGTCGCCCATCCACACCCAGAGCATCCCGTAGCGCGGCTCGATCGGGTACGACCGCACCGACGCGCCGCGTGGTGGCAGAGCATCGAACGGGGCACGCACGCAGGTGCCGGTGCCGTCGAACACCAAGCCGTGGTAGCCACACTCGAGGTCTTGGCCCTGCACGCGCCCGAGCGAGAGTGGCACCTTGCGATGTGGGCAAGCATCGGCCAGCGCGCCGTAGCTGCCAGAGGCAGTGCGGTAGATGGCGAGGCGTTCGCCCAGCACGGTGACGGCGTGAGGGCGTTCACCGACCTCTCGCTCCCAGGCGGCGACGTACCACGCGTTGCGCAGGAACATCCGCCGGATCGTACTCAGCACGGCACAACGCAGTTGTTCTCGTGGTCGATTTTCGTGGCCCACTATCGTGGCGCCAACGTCCGCCGGCCACGGCCGCGTCGCACCACAAAGGAGCACGGCATGGCAGAGGTTCCATCCCACGATCTGGCCCAGGTCGATCTGGCCAACGCGTCCGGGCGTCCGCCCGTGGTCTTCGTGCATGGCTTGTGGTTGTTGGCCGGCAGCTGGGATCCGTGGCGGGAGGTCTTCGAGGAAGCAGGGTACGCGACGCTCGCCCCGGGGTGGCCCGACGATCCGGCGACGGTCGTGGAGGGAAACCAACACCCGGACGTGTTCGCCGGAAAGTCCGTCGGGCAGATCGCCGACCATTTGCAGACGGTCATCGGCAAGCTCCGGGTCGAGCCGGTGCTGATCGGACACTCCTTCGGTGGGCTGCTGGTGCAGATCCTCGCCGGACGAGGCCTCGCCCAAGCGACGGTGGCGATCGACCCGGCGCCGTTCCGGGGCGTGCTGGCGCTGCCGTTGTCGTCGCTGAGAGCGGCGTTCCCGGTGTTGAAGAACCCCGCCAACCGCAACCGCGCCGTCGCCCTGACCTACGACCAGTTTCGCTACGCCTTCGCCAACGCCGTCGACGCCGACGAGGCCAAGGAGCTGTACGAGCGCTTCGCCGTGCCGGGGTCCGGTCGGCCGTTGTTCCAAGCGGCGACCGCCAACTTCAATCCGCGCAGCGAGACGAACGTCGAGTTGGGCAACCCCGATCGCGGGCCGTTGCTGATCATCTCCGGCGAGAAGGACCACACCGTTCCGTGGGCGATCGCCAACTCGTCGTTCAAGAAGCAACGGCGCATCGACAACGTCACCGAGATCGCCCAGATCCTCGGGCGAGGCCACTCCCTGACGATCGATCACGGCTGGCGCGACGTCGCCGACACCGCGCTGGAGTTCGTCGGCCGCTTCGTCAAGCCGTGACCCGAACAGCAGCTGGTCAGCGGTTCACGTCATCGACGGGACGCGGACGAGATCGATCTCGTGGCACGTCTGCGCCGCGGCCCACGCCTCGTCGGCGATGCCTGGCTCGTCCGACATCGTCAGGCCACGGTTGAGCACGACTCGCACCAAGGCGTCGACGACGTTGGGGTCGAAGTGCGTGCCGCGCCCGGCTTCGATGTGGGCGAGCGCCTCCGCCGGCTCCCAGCCAGGGCGATAGGCGCGATCGGACGTGAGCGCGTCCCACACGTCGGCGACGGCGACGACTCGCGCTTCGAGTGGCACCGCCGAGCCGGCCAGCCCGGCGGGATACCCCTTGCCGTCGACTCGTTCATGGTGGTGGAGGATCACCGGCAGGCACTCGTGCAACGACGGTGCGGTCGAGGCCAGCTCGTACCCGTGCTGCGGGTGCATCTCCACGACCTTGCGCTCCTCGTCGGTCAGCACGCCGGGCTTGTTGAGGATCTGATCGGGGATGGCGATCTTGCCGAGGTCGTGGAGGTAGGCGCCGCGAGCGATGACGCGCAGCCGATCCGGGGGCAACGACATCTGCAGCCCGAGCTCGACGGCCAGCTCGGCGGTGCGCAGGCTGTGCCCGTGTGTGTAGGCGTCCTTGACTTCCACCGCCTTGACGAGCATCGACAACGCTTCGGGGTAACCGCGGACGATGTGTGCAAACGGGTCGTCGACGAAGGTCTCGGCGAGCACGCCGGTGATCGCCCGCTGCTGCCGGCCGCGCACGATCACGGCGTACACCGCGGCGCCGAACCCGGCGAGCAGATAGGCGTGGTAGTCCCACCACGAGAGCCGCGTGAACTTGCCGTGCTCGAACGACAGCACGGCGGCAACCGACATTCCTGCGGCAAGCACGAGAGCGAGCTGGATCGGATCCTTGCCGAGGTGCCACCGCCGCGCATGGCGCCACATCACGACGAGCAGGCAGCCGATGACTGCCGTCGACACCCACGCCAGAAGCATGTTCTCGTGGGCGATCGGCCCGAGGCCGTGGAACCTGCTCGGGTCGTCGACCACGACGGCGACGAATGTGGTGGCCATAACCATCGGGGCGAGCACCGTGAGCAAGGGGTGTCTGCCGACCCAGCGGTTGAGGCCGCGGTCCTGGCGTCCACCGGCGATCAACAGGCACGCGGCGAAGCCGGCAAGTGCCGCGTACGGCAGCCGGCTGACCCACATGTTCATCGGCTGGTGCATCGCTCCCGGGGTCGTCAGGCCGTGACCGACCATGAACAGGCCGAGGTTCGAGCAACCGAGGCCCAACCAGATCACGCCGGACAAGGGGTTTTGGATGGCTGACACCACGGCGACGGCGGCGACGAACAACGCGCACGCGGCGATTGCCGAGACCATCACGAGATGGCCGTCCGGCGAGAACCAGCGAACGTCGAACCCTGGCAGGGATCGCAGGAAGACCAGCAGACCGGTCGGCGCGGACAGCAGCACCAACACCATCAGCCATCGCCGTACAGCACGCATGAACAAACATCGGCGTCGCCAGCGGTGACCTTGAGGAGTGGCCGCGGCTACGGTCCGACGCGATGACTCTGCTGGTCGGCAACGTGCACCCGGAGCTGCGCCCGTTCTGGCATCCGGTCGCCTGGTCGTCCGAGGTCGGCTCGCAGCCGCTGGCGCTGAAGCTGCTCGATGTGCCGCTCGTCGCGGTTCGCCACCGTGACGGTGCCGTCGCCGTCTTCGTCGACGAGTGCCCGCACCGCGGCGCGCCGCTCAGCCTCGGGCGGTTCGACGGCGACGAACTGGTCTGCAGCTACCCCGGGTGGCGTTTCGGGCCCACCGGGGTGGCGACGTGCATTCCCGCCCTCGGCCCCGACGCAGCCATCCCATCGCGTGCTCACCTCACCGAGCCGGCCGGGGTGTGCGAGCGTCATGGCATCGTGTGGGTCGCGCTCGAGGCGCCCCGCGGCCCGATTCCGGAGTGGGCCGACGGCGACGACGACCGGCTCGGCGCATTCGCACCGAACGCGCACACGAGTGAGGTGCTCGCCGCCTACCAGACCGACAACCTGCTCGATGCCAGTCACTTCCCGTTCCTCCACGGGTCGCTCAGCGACCGCAATCACCTCATCGCCGACCATGAGGTCACCCACCAACACGAGCTCGGCTTCTCCTCGGTGCTGCGCAAGCTCGACAGCGACGACACGTCGACCGAGGGTTGGCTGCGCTACACGTACGTCGCACCGTTCACCGTGCTGCTGCGCAGCGAAGAGCCCGGCGGCGGCCTGCGTCAGTCGTTCTTCCAGGCCGTCCAGCCGATCGACGGGCGATTCACGCGCTTGTTCTTCATGGTGCGCGTCCCCGAAACGGATCCGGTCGCCCTGGCCGAGCTGTTGGCGCAGGAGGAGATCGTGCAGCAAGAGGACGTGTGGATCACGTCAGCGCTGCGTCGCACCGGGATGCCACTCGGCACGTCACCCGACCTGCACGTGCGCTCCGACGCCAACTCGATCCTCTACCGACGTGTGCTGCGCAACATCTTCGAACCGGCCGCCGCGGCGAGGTCGGGGCCTTGACGGCAGCGTCACCGTGGTTCGTGGGCGCGTGGCGGCGCCGTTCGATCTGCGTGCCCGGCGGTCGCCCGATCGAGCCGTGTGAGGCCTGGTGGATCCAAGGTCTCGACGTCTTCGTCGACGTGCGCGTCACCCTGCCGGGTCATCACGACAACGATCTGCCCTACTCGTCGACCCGTGTCTTCGCCGGGCGGTTCGAGATCGCCGATGGTGAGGCTCGCTGGCATGTCCACCTCGATTCCGACGGAATCGTGCCCCGCGTCGACCGGGCAGCAGCCGGGGGTCTGTACATCGATCCCGGCGACCCGCGGCTGATGATCGAGGACGCCCCCGGCCGGTTCCGCGAGGAGTGGGAGCAGCGCGCAGCCGCGGTGGCGACCGAGGCCGTGTCCGCACCGGACATGGTCGCCGTTCGCGTCGGCGACGTCTGTGGTGTCGTGATGGCCGTCGATGGGCGCGTCTCCGGTCGGGTGTGGCACCAGGATGGCTCGATAGGGTTCGCCCCAGCGTGAGCACTTTCAGTACGCAGCGCCGCGGAACGCTGTGTCCGAATTCCGATTGCATCGTCAGTCACAGGTCGCCGAGGATCGAGCCGTGACGAAGCGCGGCTGGGTCCTGTTCACGGCGATGGCGTTCATCTGGGGCATCCCCTACTTCATGATCCGCGTCGCCGTGAAGGAGCTCGAGCCTCCGGTGGTCGTTTTCGGGCGGACCTCGTTGGCCGCGCTGGTGCTCGGGATCATGGCGGCGCGAGCCGGCGCGATCCGTCCAGTGCTGCGGCGGTGGAAGCCCGTCCTCGCCTTCGCGATCATCGAAATGGCCATCCCGTGGATCCTGCTGGCCACGGCGGAGCAGCATCTGGCGTCAGGCATCACCGCCTTGATCATCGCCGCAGTGCCGGTGGTCGGGGCGATCGCCGCGTTCTTGCTCGGCGAGCGCAGTGCGCTGCGACCGGTGCGCGTCGTCGGGATCACGCTCGGCCTCGGCGGTGTCGGCCTGCTCGTCGGCAACGACCTCAGCAGCGACAACGCGCCGCCATGGTGGAGCATCGTCGCCGTGCTGGTCGTGTGCATCTGCTATGCCACGGCGCCGTTCATCGCCTCGCGCCGGATGAACGACATCCCGTCGATCGGCGTCATCTCGGTGTCGCTGATCCTCGTCACGCTCGTCTACGCACCCGTCGCGCTCACCCGTCTGCCCGGTGAGATGCCGCGGGCGACGGTGACGTTGTCGGTCCTCGGCTTGTCGGTCGTCTGCACCGGGCTGGCGTTCGTCGTGTTCTTCAGCCTGATCGCCGAGGTCGGCCCGGCACGCGCCGGGCTGATCACGTTTGCCAATCCGGTCGTCGCCGTCGCCCTCGGCGCGGTGTTCCTCGACGAGGCGTTGACGATCGCCACGTTCGCCGGGTTCGTGCTCGTCCTCAGCGGATGCTGGCTGGCCACTCGACCGCCGCCGGAGCTCGCCGCCGTCGACGGAGCTGGTGAGCACCTCGACCCTCCGGCGCCCCGCGAAGTGACGTCTCCGCTGTAGTGGCGGCGCGGTCGCGGCGCCGCTGTAGTGTCGCCGCGCTGTGAGGAACTTCGCGGGAAAGACTGCATTTGTCACGGGTGGCGCCAGCGGCATCGGCCTTGGCATTACCAAAGCGCTGCTGTCGGAGGGCATGAACGTCGCCATCGGCGATCTGAACGAGTCGTACATCGCCGCCGCCAAGGAGGAGCTCGCCGGAGCCGACGTGATCTTCGTGCACACCGACGTCAGCGATCGAGCGTCGGTCGCCGCCGCCGCGCAACAGGTGGTCGATTCGTTTGGGCGGATCCACGTGCTGTGCAACAACGCCGGGATCGCCGGTGGTGGGGCCGTGGCCGATCCCGACTTCGGCGACTGGGACCGGGCCATGGCCGTCAACCTCGGCGGCGTGGTCAACGTGACCAAGGTGTTCGTGCCGCTGATCCGCGAGCACCGCAGCGGCGGGCACGTCGTCAACACGTCGTCCATCGCCGGCATCCTCGCTCTGCCGAACGAGGGTGGCGCCTATACGGCAGCGAAGTTCGCCGTGCGCGGGCTCAGCGAGTCGCTGCGCCTCAGCCTTGCTCCAGAAGGCATCGGCGTGTCGGTGCTCTGCCCGGGGTTGACCCTGACCCGCATCCTCGACGCGCCCGGCCGGGCGGACCCCGGGGCCAAGCCGATGGCCGCCGAAGGTGATCCGAACGTCTTGTTCAACTCGATGGAGGGGGCGATGGAGCCGATCGAGGTCGGCCGCGCCGTCGTGCGCGGCATCCGCGAGAACCTTCCCTACATCCTCAGCCACGGCGAGTTCCGCGACGAGGTGCAGACGCTGTTCGACGAGATCGTCAACGCCTTTCCCACCGATCAGGCGGTGCCGGCAGCACGAGCCGCGTTCGAGCGGGGCCGCCGTCAGTTGTGCGACAGCCTGCGCGATCTCCCCGTCATCGACTGATCCGAGTGTTTCGAGGCGGACAGG
>DATBKA010000387.1:0-1755 GCA_036556105.1 Ilumatobacteraceae bacterium
TCGACAACGGCCCGATGGTGGCCTCCTACGTCGCCAACGCGGCGCGCCTCGGCCGCGATGTCGTCGACCCCGCCGTGCTTGGTCGCCGCGTCGTCGGCAGCACCGACATGGGCAACGTCTCCTATCTCGTCCCCTCGATCCATCCGATGATCAAGGTCGCCGGCGACGGGGTGGCGATCCACACGATCGAGTTCGCCGAATGGGCGCGCTCGGCCGACGGTGACAAGGCCGTCCTCGACGGGGCCAAGGCGATGGCGATGACGATCGTCGACCTGTGGACGTCGGCCGACCTCCGCGAGGCCACGACGGCAGCGTTCGCTGACCGACCGTTGTCCGTCGAGGTGTTGTAAGCGCAGGTCAGGCCGTCGCGCAATCCGACCGAGAACAGAACCCAGATCGTAGGATTTGCGTTCGTGACGGTCTACGTGCCCGAGGAGTACACGCCCGCCGAAGCCGACACGTTGCGCCGTTATTTCACCAACCTCGATGGGCCTGTGTTTGCCCTGGTCAACCTGCCTGAGGTGGTCAAAGGGGCGCTGTTCGCCAGGTACAGCCGCAGCTCGAAGAGCCTGCGCCGGCTGTTCCTCGACGAGTTCGTCGGCGACCTCGACATCAGCGGCGACCACTCCGTCGACGCGACCGTCGGCCTGGAGCGAGCCGAGGAGCTCTACGAGAAGGTGTTCTTCGAGTACGGCGACGACTCCGTGGCCCAGCTCGGCGGCGTGCATCTGGCCTGCGAGCAGGCATCGAACGTGCTCACCAAGGTCCTCGAATGGGGCCGGTTGATGAGCTACCTGGAGCAGAGCACCCGCTACATCGCCTACGACACGCGCATCGGCGGCAGGTACCGCTTCTACCGCGACCCCGCCGTGCTCTCCAGTCGCTTCGGCACGCGTTACGTCGGCGACATGGATCGGTTGTTCGACAGCTACTCGCTGCTGCTCGCCAAGGTCACCGATCACGTCCGCGCCACCGTCGACCGCGATCCGGCCGACAGCGACTTCGTGTTCCGCCAGGCGACGCGAGCGAAGGCGCTCGATGCCGTTCGAGGCGTGCTTCCAGCAGCCTCGTTGTCGAACGTCGGCATCTACGCCAGCGGGCAGGCGTTCGAGCAGCTGCTGCTGCGCATGCGCGCCCACCCGCTGCCCGAGGCACGCCACTACGCCGACCTGATGCTGCACGAGTTGCGCAAGGTCATTCCGAGCTTCCTCCGCCGCGTCGACCTGGCCGATCGTGGAGGCCGCTGGACGAGCTATCTCGCCACCACCCGGGAGCGCACCGCGGAGTTGGTCGAGTCATTGTTCGGCGGCACTCCGGTCGACCTCGTGCCGTCGGTGCAACTCGTCGACTGGGAACGCGATGCGGAAGACAAGTTGCTCGCCGCGATCTGCTACTCGCACAGCAATCTCCCCGAAGAGCAGTTGCTGCAACGCGTGCGTGGCCTCGGTCCCACCGAACGGCTGGCGCTGATGCGCGCCTACATCGGCGAGCGCGAGAACCGGCGGCACAAGCCGGGCCGAGCGTTGGAGCGCATCGCCTACCGCTTCGATGTGCTCAGCGACTATGGCGCCTTTCGTGATCTGCAGCGCCACCGCATGCTCACCATCGAGTGGCAGCAACTCACACCGAACCACGGCTACGTGCGACCGGAACTGATCGACGACGCCGGGCTCACCGAGATCTTCGACGATGCGATGGCGCGGTCGGCGGCGCTGTACGACATGTTGAAGGACGACTTCCCACAGCAAGCCAGCT
>DATBKA010000388.1:0-9177 GCA_036556105.1 Ilumatobacteraceae bacterium
TGTGAGGACATGAACGTGCAGTCGATTCATGTCCTCACAAGAGCTCTTGGGTGGGGCGGCGGGGGTTACGGGGAGAGGGCGACGGTGACCGAGTCGGCGAGGAGTGCGGCGGCGAGGGCAGGGGCAGCCTGCTCGGAGATGGCGACCATCAGATCCGCCTCGCCAAGACCGACGATCATGCCATCACCAAGCGGTTGATCGCCGCCGAAGACGCGCACGTGATCGCCGACCGCGAAGTGCTCCGGCGTCGACGGGACGGCCAACGCCACCCACCCGCTCGGCACCAGACTCGCTTGGCCGGTGGCGCCGACATCGGCGACGGTGACGATCTCTCCGGCTCCGAGGTGTTGGCGGGCGACGCGACCGGACGGGTCGTCGGTCGCCGCGGTCGCCGGGACCATCGCCCGTGGCATCTCCCGGCGGTCGGCAGCAATGGAGTCGCCCGGAGCGGCGGCGGTCGTGGCGATCCAGACCGTCCGTTGCTCGCCCCACGCCCGGCGCGCCGCATCGACTCCAGCGATCGCTCGCCAGCTGCCCACGCCGACGCCGATCGCCGCGCAGCCGACGAGCATCCAGTGGATCCACGGGTGCATGGCCATCACCGTCCGGGCTCGAGCGAGCAGGTGCATGCGACCTCCAGATCAGCGGCAGAGAACGGTGATCGGGGGAGCCGTGGCCGACTGTATCGGCGGTGGCGGACGCTCAGTCGTTGCTGGACGAACTGGCCGGCGTCGGCTTGGCCGGCGCGGCTGGAGTGGCTGAACTGCTCGAGTCAGCCGACTTCGAGCCGTTCGTCGAAGCGTCGGACTTCGACGGCTCAGAGGACGAGGACGAAGCGGACGACGACGAGGACTTGCTGCCGTTGCGGGAGTCGGTCTTGTAGAAGCCGCCGCCCTTGAACGTGACACCGACAGGGGTGAACACCTTCTTGACCTGCAAGCTCTGGCCCGTCTCGGGGTGCTTGGCGTGTGTCAGTGCCTCATCGGTGAACGCCTGCTGGACCTCGATGGTCTCGCCCGTGTCGATGAACTTGTAGACGTAGGTTGGCATGTCGGCTCCGCCGTGCAGTTAGCAGTCGAACAGTTCGACTGCTAATTCTAGCGTCGCAGAACCGCCTCGTAACATCCCGGGCATGCGAGTTCGTACCGCCGTCATCCCTGCCGCGGGATTGGGCACCCGATTCCTCCCGGCGACGAAGGCGGTGCCGAAGGAGTTGTTGCCGATCATCGACACTCCTGCGCTGCAGTTGATCATCGACGAAGCGGTGGGCGCGGGCATCGACCGCATCGTCATCGTCACCAGTGCCAGCAAGCCATCGATCGAGGCCTACTTCCAGCGATCGGACGATGTGCTGGCCAAGTTGCGCGCCACCGGCCGCGAGCAGATGGCCCAACGTCTGGAGGCCATTGGCAACGATGTGCGCGTCGAGTTCGTCAACCAGGACGCCCCGCGCGGGCTCGGTCACGCTGTCGGCTGCGCGGCGGCGGCCGTCGGCGACGAGCCGTTCGCCGTGTTGCTGCCGGACGAGTTGATGGGCGACTCGTCGCTGCTCGACCAGATGGCGCGGCTGTGCGAAGCGTCGGGAGGAAGCGTCGTCGGTCTCAAACGTGTCCCGGCCGAGCAGGTCAGCTCGTACGGGGTGATCCAACCGTCCTCGGAGATGGATGCGGCCGGCGTCGTCGCCATCGCCGACATGGTCGAGAAGCCGAAGGTCGACGATGCGCCGAGCGACCTGATCATCATCGGTCGCTACGTGCTGACCCCCGATGTCTTCGCCGAGTTGGAACACGTCAAGCCGGGCAGTGGCGGGGAGATCCAACTGACCGACGCATTGCGGGCCCAGGCCGCCAAGGGCCCGTTCCACGGGGTGCTCTCCACGATCAGCAGGCACGACACCGGCACGCCGCTCGGCTGGCTGTGCGCCGTCGTCGATATCGCCCTCGACGACCCTGCGCTCGCCGCCGAGTTCCGCGCCTTCCTCGCCTCGCGGGTCACGCCACGCGCCTGAACCGCCCGGGGTGGTCGATCATCAGGCCGTACTCGTCGACGTCGAACTCCACCGAGTCGTCGCCTTCGGCGAATGCCCACCGATGCGTGTCGAGACGCAGGTATCGCTGCGTGACCGGCCGGACGGCGAGCGTCTCGACGTCGACGCTGACCACCGGCACCTCGGTGCGGTCACCCACCTCCAACGGCAGGCGGCGGATCGGCAACGTGTTGGTGAGCGGGGTGCAGGCCAGGTCGACGTCGTAACAGCCGTTGAGCTCCGCACGGCGAGCGCCGTTCATCTCTCCCCATCGCGCCGTGCCATCGGTGTACAGCCACAGGTCGGGATCGTCGAGGTCGCGAAACAGGAGGAACTGGCGCATCTGCCACGTCGCCGTGATCCGCAGCACGTACTGCACTCGTTCCCGGCTGACGCGGCCGCTGATCGTCCAGCCCTCGTTCTCCCAGCGCAGCTCGGCTTCTTCGACGTCGTCGGTGTCCCACCCGGCCCACCGCGCCGTGTGCCCACTGGCGGGGAGCGCGGTGTAACTGCTCACTGCATCAACGGTACCGTTCGCTCCGTGATCACCGAACAAGAAGCGCGACAGTTCGTGCTCGAGCGATGCGCCGTGCTCGAGGCGGTCGAGCTGCCGATCGCCGAGGCCGTCGGCGGCGTGCTCGCCGCCGCTGTTGTCGCCGCCGAAGACGTGCCGCCGTTCGTCAACACCGCGGTCGACGGCTATGCCGTCCGCGCCGCGGATGTTGCCGATGCGCCGGTGCGTTTGAAGGTGGTCGACGAGGTCGCCGCCGGGGCGTCGACCGATCGTGAGGTCGGTGCGGGAGAAGCCATCCGGATCATGACCGGCGCGCCGATGCCGGCCGGAGCCGACGCGGCGGTGATGGTCGAGGACACCGAGCGCGTGGACGACGACGAGGTGCTGATCCGCAAGTCGGTTCCTGCCGGTGCTGCAGTTCGCGCCGCCGGCGACGACGTGGCCGCCGGCACGCAGCTCTTTCCTGCGGGCACCGAGGTACGCCCGGCGGTTGCGGGCGTGCTCGCCAGCGTGAACGCGCGCGCCGTCCGCGTGCACCGGCGACCGCGTGTTGCCGTGGTCTCCACCGGCGACGAGTTGGTCGACGATGGCTCGCCGCTCCGCCCGGGGCAGATCCGCGAGAGCAACAAGACGATGTTGGTGCCGCTCGTTGCTGCCGCCGGGTGCGACGTGGTCGATCTCGGCGTCGTCCGCGACGACGAGGCTGCTTTGGAGGCGGTGCTGCGCAACGCCGCGGCGAGCTGCGACGCGATCATCACCAGTGGTGGGGTCAGCATGGGCGACTACGACGTCGTCAAGGCGGTGCTGTCGCGGATCGCCGACATGCGCTGGATGCAGATCTCGATCAAGCCGGCCAAACCGTTCGCCTTCGGGCTGTTGGCCTCCGGCGCGAAGCAGGTGCCGGTGTTCGGGCTGCCCGGCAACCCGGTCAGCTCGATGGTCAGCTTCGAACTGTTCGCCCGCCCGGCGCTGCGCAAGATGATGGGCCATGCTGAGCTTGACCGCCCCACCGTCGCCGCCGTTGCCGACGACGGCCTGCCGCGTCGCCCGGACGGGCGTACTCAGTACATGCGCGTCGCCGGCCGCTTCGGGCCCGATGGCCGCTACCACGTCATCTCCGTCGGAGCCCAGGGAAGTCACCAGCTGGCGGCCACGTCGCTGGCCGACGCCTTGGCGATCGTGCCCGATGGCAACGGCATCGAGCCGGGCGGCACTGTCGCGACGATCCTGTTGTCGGTAGCCTGACGAGATGGATCTGGTCGATCCGTTCGGACGAACCATTCGCGATCTGCGCATCTCGGTCACCGACCGCTGCAACTTCCGCTGCACGTACTGCATGCCGGAGGAGGGGATGGTGTGGGTGCCGCGCAGCGAGGTGCTCACGTTCGAGGAGATCGAGCGCCTGGCGCGGATCTTCGTCGAGCGCTTCGAGGTCGACGGGCTGCGTCTGACCGGCGGTGAGCCGACCGTTCGTGCTCACCTCCCGGTGCTCGTCCGCAAGCTGGCCGCGCTGCGCGTGCCCGCCGCGTCGGCGTCGCCGATGGCGGGCAAGGCACCCGACATCGCCCTCACCACCAACGGCGCCACGTTCCGGCTCGTGGCCAACGAGCTGCTCGACGCCGGACTCGACCGGGTCAACATCAGCCTCGACACGCTGCGCGCCGATCGCTTCCTCGAGATGACGCGTCGCGACGAACTGGTTCGCGTGCTCGATGGCATCGAGGCCGCCAAGGAAGCAGGGTTCCACCCAGTCAAGATCAACGCCGTGGTGCAACGCGGTGTCAACGACGACGAGGTCGTCGACCTGGCCCGGTTCGGTCGCGACAATGGCGTCGAGGTCCGCTTCATCGAGTTCATGCCGCTCGACGCCAGCGGGCACTGGCTCAGCGACGACGTCGTCACTCAAGACGAGATGGTCGCGGCCATCGACGCGGTCTTCCCGCTGGAGCCGATCGGGTCGCGCGGCGCCGCCCCGGCCAACACGTGGCGATACCGCGACGGCGGCGGCACGGTCGGTGTCATCCCCTCGGTCTCCAAGCCGTTCTGCGGCGACTGCGATCGGGTCCGCCTCACCGCCGACGGTCAGTTCCGTACCTGCCTGTTCGCGACGACCGAGTTCGATTTGCGCAAGTTGATGCGCGACGGTGCCGATGATGATTCCGTGGCAGCGGAGATCCAACGCGCAGTCGGCACGAAGTGGGCAGGACATCAGATCAACCAGGTGTCATTCGTACGACCGAAGCGGACGATGAGCCAGATCGGTGGCTGATCGTTGAGGCGCCGTTGGCCGGTGGGGGCCATCGTCGTCGCCGGGTTGGTGACCGGTGTGATCATCGTCGAGGCAGCGCCTCCCGACATCACCAGCAGCGCGACGGCCAGCCAGCCGGCTGTGCGGCTGCTTCCACCGAGGCCGCACGTCGGCGGGTGCCAGGTCTTTCCGGGCGACAACGCGTGGAACCAGGAGATCGCTTCGGCACCGTTGCGCGGCAACAGCGCCCAGATCATCAGCCACATCCAGGCGATCGGCAGCGACAACCTCCACCCCGACTTCGGCGAGAACCAGAGCTACGGCATCCCGTACATCGTCGTCCCGGTCGACCAGCCGGCCGTCCCGATCACCTACGACGCCTACGGCGACGAGAGCGATCCGGGGCCGTTCCCGATCCCGCCGAACGCGCCGGTCGAAGGTGGTAGCGACGCCCACGTGCTCGTGGCGCAGGAGCAGACGTGTCAGTTGTTCGAACTGTTCGCCGCCCATCGATCCGGCAGCGGGTGGACTGCCGCCTCCGGCGCCAAGTTCGATCTGAACACCGGCGCGCTCCGCCCGATCGGCTGGACGAGCGCCGACGCCGCCGGCTTGCCGATCCTGCCCGGCCTCGTCCGCTACGACGAAGTGGCCGCCGGGTACATCGGTCACGCCATCCGGGCGACCTTCTCGCGCACGCAGCGCGGCTTCGTGTTGCCGGCGACGCACTTCGCCTCCAGCGATCCTGATCCGACGCTGCCGGCGATGGGCATGCGCCTGCGCCTCCGCGCCGACTTCGACCTCAACACGCTCAGCGGTCAAGCCCGGGTCATCGCTGCGGCGATGCAGCAATTCGGGTTGATCGTCGCCGACAATGGCAGCAACTGGTTCTTCCAAGGCGCCCCCGATCCGGGCTGGAACGACGAAGAGCTCAACCAATTGAAGGGAATTCCTGGCACCGCGTTCGAGGTCGTCGACACGGGCCCGGTCCTGACCGGATGACGGCCGACTGGCGCTGCCGGCCACGAAGCGTGGCGGCTGCGTACCCGATGTGGGAACAGGCGTGGCCCGTTCCACTACAGTGGGGGGACACATGAGCGACCTCGCCTTCACCCACCTCGATCCGATGGGTCGGGCTCGCATGGTCGACGTGACCCCCAAGGAGCCGACCCACCGCCGGGCGGTCGCCCGGTGCAAGGTGTTCATGCTTCCCGAGACGACGGCGGCGATCGCCAACCGCGAAGTCAACAAGGGCGACGTCCTCGCCGTTGCCCGCGTCGCCGGCATCCAGGCGGCCAAGCGCACCAGCGACATGATCCCGTTGTGTCATCCGCTCCTCGTCGGCTCGGTGCACGTCAACTTCGAGATCGGCGACGATCACGTCGCCGTTGAAGTCAGCGTCGACACGGTCGATCGCACCGGTGTCGAGATGGAGGCGTTGCACGCCTGTGCGATGGCGGCGCTGACGATCTACGACATGTGCAAGTCGGCGGATCGGGCGATGGTGATCGGCGAGCTGGCGCTGTGGGAGAAGACCGGCGGCCGGTCCGGGACGTTCCGTCGGCCTGATAGCATGTCGGCCGGTGTCACGAATGTAGTAGATTCGTAATGAATCGACACCGTCGGTTAATGTCGAGTTTGCCGGCGTGGCATCGAAGAGAAGCGTGAACACATGTCTGACAAGGGAACCGCGTAACCGATGAGCAAGATCGTGCTCTTAGCCGTCCTTGCCGCCTGGGCGGCCGTTCTCATCCCACCACTGCTCCGCTCGAGAGTCGAGAATCGACCGAACTCGTCGGTCACCGACTTCCGTCGTCAGCTCTCCACGCTGCAGCGCGTCGTGCCGACACGCACGATGGTGCCGATGCGCTCGATGGGTCGCCCGCTGGCCCCGTCACCGCTCACCCGCCAGATCGCACCGGGTCGCCCCGGTCAGATGCACCGCACCGGCGCGTCGACCGCTGGGCAGCGCATGCACGCCGCCACCATCGAGCGTCACGGGCAGCACCGCCAGGCGCACCTGCACAAGGTCAGCCAGCGCGAACTGATCCGGCGCCGGCGGGCCAACGTGTTCTTCGCGCTTCTGCTCACCACGTGCGTCAGTGCCTTCCTCTCGGCCACCACGAAGGCCAACCTGATGATCTACGTCTTCGCCCTGGCATTCATGTCGCTGTGTGGCTACTGCTACAAGCTGGTGCAGATCCGCTCCCTCGAGATCGACCGCACCAGCGACAACCACTGGTTCAACGCCGCCTGAATCTCGTGGTCGCGGTGCATCGTCGCCGCTAGACTCAAGGTTCCCAACGGGGGTGTAGCTCAGTTGGCAGAGCGCAACAATCGCACTGTTGAGGCCAGGGGTTCAATTCCCCTCACCTCCACCCGTTAGCTCGAAATCCAGCCCGGGCGAGTCACCAGATCTTCGGTCGGAGCGAAGATTCGGTGACTTGCCTGCTTCTTGGTGTCGTCATTCGCCGTAGCGCGGCGGGAGGCCGACCGCGGCGCGCAGCGGGTCGATCGTCACGAAGTACGTCTCCTCTTCGGCCTCGATGTCGGTCAGCAGCGCGTCGACGCCTGCTCTCGTGGCCGGTGCCGCTGCGCATTGGTCGAGCATGCCGATCAGGATCGAACCCTCGGTGATGTGGATGTCCGCTTCGTCCTGAGCATCTGCGGGCCAAGGTATGGCGCTCATCCGCTCGTTCCACTGGCGCATCAGCAGTGCGTACTGGGCGCAGTACGTGGGGGCATCGACGTAGAGGATGAACCCGTCCTCGTCGAAGTAGTAGTCCCACATCGCGTCGAACTGCGGGTTGTACTCGTCGGCCGCGGCCGCGTACATGTCACGGGCGACTGCATACGGATCGACAGTGGTCGGCGGAGCAGTGGTCTCCGGGATCGTCGTCGCCGGCAACGTCGTCGGCGCGATGGTCGTCGGTGGCACCGTGGTCGGCGGCGTTGTCGTGGTGGTCGTCGTTGTTGTCACGCTCGTCGTTGGCGTGGTGGACGGGACTGTTGCTGGCTCGGCCCATTGCTGACACGTGGCGGAGTCGTCGAACTCGTCTTGCAGCTCGTCGTAATCGGCGAGGACCGCACGCATCTCCTCACCGATGTCACCGAGGCGGCCGATCTCGGCGACCAGCATCAAGGCATCCTCAGCCGTCGTCACGCCAGTGCCGATCGCCTGCTTGACCGAGCTGCCGATCTTGGCGGACTCGGTCTTGTAGGCGTAGAAGACGTCGTCGATGTCGCTGACTACGGCAGCGCGCTCCGTGATCGCCGGCGTGCCGAGACGGGAGATGTCCTTGGCGGCGAGGCGGACGAAAGCCGAGGTGCCACTGACGTAGCTGTCGAGTGAGGCAAGGATCGATTCCGGATCGGACTGCGCGTCGAGCTTGTGCTGGAACTCGGAGGTCTCGGCAGCGAGCTCGTGGTCGAGGGCCATCATCCGTCCACACACGTCATCGACCCAGCGGTCTGCGGCGGAGCTGACAGCGCCGCCGCCACTCCCGCAGGCGACGAGACCGGCGATCACGAGCGAGGTGGAGAAGAGCGATGTAACACGTCTCATGTCCACGGCATCGCGCCGCCCCAAGGGTCCAGCCAGAGTCGAAAGACCCGTCGTGCTGCACGGATGGCTCACCGGCTCGCTTCCTCCACACCGATGCTGCGACGATGCCGTGATGGCCATCGACTTCACCCTGACGCCCGAGCTCGAAGACATCCGCGTGCGCGTCAGGCGGTTCATCGAGGAAGTGGTCAAGCCTGGCGAAGTGAAGCTCGGCGAGGTGGAGAAGGTCGATCGCAAGGAGTACCTGAACGTGCTGCTCGGCATGCGTCAAGCAGCCAAGGACGCCGGGCTGTGGTTGCCGCAGATGCCCAAGGAGTGGGGCGGCATGGGTCTCGGTCACGTCGAGCTGGCGATGGTGCAAGCCGAGGCGGCGAAGGCCTACTACGGGCCGTTCGTGCTGAACTGCCAGGCACCCGACGAGGGCAACATGCACACCCTGTTGCACTGGGCGACGCCCGAGCAGAAGGAGAAGTACCTTCGCCCGCTGTGCGACGGGCTGAAGATGAGCTGCTTCGCGATGACCGAACCGGAGGTCGCCGGCAGTGATCCGACGTTGATCCGCACAACCGCGGTCCAAGACGGCGACGAATGGGTGATCAACGGCCACAAGTGGTTCATCTCCAACGCGCGGCGCGCCGCCTTCGCGATCTTGCTGGCACGCACGGAGGACAACCCTGACTTGCCGCAAGCGGCGAACACGGCGTTCCTCGTCGACATCCCGTCCGAAGGGTGGAACGACGTGCGCGAGGTCGAGACGATGCACGGCGGCACGGGCCACAGCGAGATCGTGATCGAGGACCTGCGCGTGCACGACTCACAGATCCTGG
>DATBKA010000389.1:0-1979 GCA_036556105.1 Ilumatobacteraceae bacterium
GGGCCGAACAACACGTTCGGCGCGACGCGATCGATGCGCACGGTGACCGGAGTCCCAGCAGCCGCGTTGCCGGCGAGGTCCGAACAGGATCCGGTAACGAGGGTGCCATTGGTGTCTTCATTGAACGTCAACGACGTGCACGTGACGCCGCCGCTCTGCACGTTCCCGACGTCGTTGCCGCCGTAGACCACGTTGACCGGCACGCTGTTGTTCCAGCCCGCGGCATTGGGGGAGGGCGTGACGATCGGCCCGGTAATGCCGGGAGCGGTCAGGTCGATCCTGATCGTGACCGAGGCTTCCGCGAAGCCACCCGAGTTGCTCGTTGCTGAACACGTCAACGTCGTGCCAGTGGTCTCTTCCGTCAGCGTCACTGGGCCGCAGCCCTCGCTGCCCGCGATGCCACCCGGGGCGGTCACGATCCACGAAACATTGACCGTGCTCCGATACCAGCCGCCACCGCCCGCGGTGCCGGCGATGACCGGTGTGATCGTCGGAGGCGCCGCGCACGTGCGGGCCAGCTCGACGATCGCATCATCAGCGGTGCCCACGACGATCTCCGGCCGGCCGTCGCCATCGAGGTCGCCGCGAGCGAGCGCAAGAGGTTCCGCCGAGAAAGAATGCGCCTCTGCCAGGGTCAGGGTGGCGTCGCCCGCGCCCACCAGAATCGACAACGTCGTATCACCGAGCGTGACGACATCGAGATGACCGTCGTCGTTGAAATCGCCGGTCGTGATCGCGAACCGGTTGAGACCGATCTGCACCGGAGTGCCGAGCGAGAACTGGCCGGAACCATTCCCGGCGAGCACGTGGACGAAGTTGCCGCCCGGATCGAGGACCACGAGATCCTCGCTGCCGTCCTCATTGAGGTCGCCGCGAGCCAATGCCACGGGCGTCCCGGGCACAGCCACGGCCGTGGTCGTGAATCCGCTGCCGACGTTCGCCCGCATGATCGAGACGTCGCCTGAAGCCTGGTTCGGGACGGCGATGTCGATGCGACCATCGTCGTTGAAGTCGCCAACCACGAGCGCCCGCGGCGTCGTGCCGGCGGGCAGCTGCGTGGCGGCGCCAAAGCTTCCGCTGCCATTGCCTGGCAGGATCGCGACACCGTCGGGACTATTGGTCGCCATCACCGCGTCGAGGTATCCGTCGTTGTTCAAGTCGGCCACCGCCAGGTCGACCGGAACTGCGAGCACGCCCGCTGAAACGCCCGACGTCAGACCACCGGCTCCGTTACCCAGCATCGAGACCACGCTCGCCGTCGCCGGCTGCGTCACCACGACGTCGAGATGCGAGTCGGCGTTGATGTCAACCGCGACGATCTTGCTGGGCGTCGATCCCGAACCGCTCGACGGTTGAGAGGCGGCGAGCGCGTAGCTGCCACCCGTACTTTGCAGGAAGATCGCAACTTCGACGGGTGTCGCAGCGGCGATGTCGTTCAAGCCATCGTGATTGAAGTCGCCGATGGCGATCGCGCTCGGCTGCCCGAGGCTCGCGAGTGTCCGCTCCGTGAGGCCAGGCGCCGTGCAGGCCGGGCCCGCGAATCCGGTCACGCTGAAGGGCGCGCTGTCCACTGGCTCGATGCCGTCGCCTGTTCCCGCCGATGCCCGGAGACTGAAAGAGCCAGGCGCGCTCACCGTCAAGTCAGCGAATGACGCCACGCCGAACGAGTTGGTCATGGCCGTCGTGGTTCCGCCCAGGAGGGCGCCATTGGGATTCAGCAGAGACAACGTCACCGTCTGACCGGGCGCCGGCGAGCCTGTCGAATTCGTGGCCCGCACCTGCACGGCTGGCGCCAGCCGCTCATCGACCGGGGTCGCGCTCGGCTGCACGGCGAAGGCCAGCGTCGTGAAATTCGGCGGCAGCACGATCGGTGACTCGATAATCCCCTGCTGGGCGAGCGGCGTGTCGACCGCCTGCGCCTGCACTGCCGGCACGACCGTCTCTTCGGGCTCGAACGTCTCGTTATCGCTCACGTTCGT
>DATBKA010000390.1:0-3669 GCA_036556105.1 Ilumatobacteraceae bacterium
GCCCGGTCCTTCGTCATTGGCGCAATCTATGTCGCGGCAACGCAGCGTTGGCCCGGCACAAGTTCGGGAGACTGAACGTCGCCCGTCCGCTCGCTGTGGACGGGAGACCCTTCGAAGGGAGTCCTTCGCCTCTGTTGGCAGCCTGCGCGTCGTCGTACCGTCGACTCACCGCCCGGGCTGAACGATCCTTCTGTTGGGGTCAACGAAGCAAACAGTCAGTCCGGGCCCGATGAGGAAGAGGCGTCGGTCGGGAGGAGGGACGGTTCCTCCCGGCCCCCGTCGCGGCTTCGGCCAAGCCCTTGACAGGATTGGGCCCAGTTGCGGTTCGGTTCGGGACCATGGGCCCCAGACGCGACCCGGCAGAGTCAATACTGTCGGCCGTAATGATCACTGTGGACTTCTCCCTCGAACTGAACGAGTTCGGTGACGCGACGTGGACGGCCGCGTCGCCCGAGCTGCCGAGCCTCTACGCCACGGCCGCGACCCTCGTCGATTGCCGCCACGTCGCTTTCGAAGTACTCCGCGCGGCTGGTGTCGAGACAGCTGGCGTCGCCTACGGACTCTGCGCGTGACACCGCCGGAGTGCTAACTGTCACAATCAAAGTGCTTGCAATAGTTAGCACAGGCACTACGATGAGGGTGAGCCAACAGGGCTCACCGAGAGAGCAGAGCTCAGAGGAGGTGGCAACTATGCCCACCGTGATGACCGCCATGAAGCGTTGGCAGGACGAGTATCTGTCGATGATGACTCGTGTCGAAGAGCCCGTCGTCAGGTACACCGAGCGAGCGATGGAGACCGTCGCCGACTATGTTCCCGAGCGGCCGCAATGGGCGTTCCTGAAGGAAGTGCCCACATTGACCGAAGTCGTCGACAGCCAGCTGAAGTTCCGCCGTCGTGTTGTCGACGAGCAGGCCGCATTCGTCCGCAAGATGTTGAAGGCGATGAGCCCAGCGAAGCACCAGCCGAAGGCGCCAGTAGCAAAGCGCGTCGCCGGCAAGGCTTCACCCGTGCGGCGGGTTGGGCCCCGGGCAGCGTGAACCAAGCTGCCGTGCAAGAGGGAGCGGGTTGATCCCGCTCCCTCTTGACGTTTTCGGCTGAGCGGCGACCGCGGACTACGCCGCGTCGAGCTGCTCGCTCATCCACACCTGTTCATGGTCGACGGCGCGGCGAGTGTCCTTGGCGACCAGATCCGCGATCTTGCCGCCGATGAACGGCAGCTTGCACTCGACGGTCACCTTCGTGACGTTGGTGCAGCCCCTGCCCTTCGGCGCGAGGCGCAGCGTTCCGTGTACCCGCACCGGCGTCCCCTTCGCCTCGACGGTGAACGTTCCGGTGCGCACGCCTTTTGCATCGGGTGCAGCCCATGCATCGGTCTGCAGCACCTGTTGCTTTGGTGAGAGCACCTTCTTGGCGAAGCCCGGTAGCTCGAGCGGCACGACGCGGCGGGTGACCAACACCACCGAGCCGTCGTCGCGCTCCGTGCACTCCACGAGTTGCACGTTGCTGTGGCCGAGCGCCTCGTACTTGGCCTTGACCGTCTCGAAGTCGGTCATCATCGCCAACAACTCGCCGGCTGAATGCTTGTAGGAGTGGTGTGCCGTGAACTGCATGACTGCCTCGCGCGGTGGATCGGTGGTGTGGCCGGAGGGCCCATCGCAATGTTCGTGCGTTCGGTCACCACCGACCAGGGCCGTCGGTCCCACGCCGGAACGCCAGTGGCTGACCGCTGTGGGCGATCGACCTCGGGTAGGGCGCCTCGGGTCTTATGGCCCGTGATTGGTCCCTCGCTGAGCGCCTACGCTCACGTCGATGCCCAAGCCGACGACGATTGGTGTGCTCTCGCCAGTGACGGGCGGCCTCTACTACGGCCAGATGGTGGTCGGGATGGCACGAGAGGTCGACGCCGTCGGCGGCCGGATCGTGGTGATCCAGACGCTCGATGCCGGGCTCGGCAGTGACGAGGTCATCGAAGCCCCCGAGTTCGCACCAGCTGTTGCCTGGGACCAACTCGATGGGGTCGTGTCCATCGCCACGGCGACGAAGAACGCCTACCTCGAGCAGCTGCGCGCAGCCGGCAAGGCGATCGCTCTTGCCAGTAGTGAAGCCGAGGGCACTGAGGCGCCGTTCGCCGCACCCGACAACGCCAGTGGCGTGACCGCGTCCGTGCAGCACCTCCTGGAGCACGGCCACACCCGCATCGGCTACGCGGCGAACCTCGCCCAGCCGGACATGCGCGAGCGCTTCGCGGCCTACGCGGCGGCGATGAACTTCCACCGTCTCGACCCCGACCCGAAGTGGTTCTTCCCTGCGTGCGACAACGGCGAGGTCGGCGGCCGCGACGTCGCCCGTCAATTCGTCGCCTCGGGACGGCCGATCACGGCGTTGATCCTCGCCACGGACCGTAACGCGATCGGCTGCATGACCGAGCTCGCCGAGCTCGGTGTTGCGGTGCCCGACGAGCTGGCGATCGTCGGCTTCGACGGGGTGGACGCCGGGTCGTACACCGAACCGACGTTGAGCACTGTCTTGCAACCGTTCGATGAGATCGGAGCCGCCGCGGCCCGACTCGTGCTCGCTCAGCTCCGAGGTGAACACGTGGCCGCGATCGCGCACCGCTCGCCGTCGAGGTTCGTCGCCCGCGGTTCCTGTGGTTGCGCCGATCCGGTCGACAGCGACGCCGCCGGCGGGTTGGCCTTCTGGCGCGACGAGGCCCGGCTGCGATTTGCTCGATCGGCAACACGCGAGCGCTCGATGCGTGAGCAGTACGAGATCGGGATGCGACTGCTCGATCATGCACGCACGGATCCGCGAGCGATGGGCTGGCTCCGCTCCACCACTGCTCGCGCCGCATGCCTCGCGTTGTGGGACGGCGACCCCTTGGAGGGCCGCGTGCGCGTCGTCGGGGTGCACGATCCCGCGGGGCGTCTGCCGCCGGACCTGAACGGATCCGTCACACCGATCGAGGAGTTCCCTCCACGAAGCCTGGTCGACATGACCCGGCCAGGAGCCAACGAGGCCACGATCCTGGTTCCGGTGAAGAGCCGTGGCCTCGACTTTGGATGGCTGGCGGTGGCTGGTGAGGTCGACAGCCTCTCCGAGAACGGTCGTGAGGCGCACAACCAGTGGGCTGCCTCGCTCGCTGCCGCGCTCGAGCAGCAGGACCTCATCGAGAGCGTGCGTGCCAGTGAGGAGCGCTACAGCCTGTACGCAGTCGCCACCAACGACGGGTTGTGGGACTGGGACCTCGTCAACGACAAGGTGTTCTACTCCGGTCGTTGCGTGGAGCTGTTGGGCGTGGGTCGTGAGGCCATGAACGCCGGTCCGGAGGTCTGGCTCGACACGGTTCATCGCGACGACGTCGAGCGTGTCCAACAAGTGCTCGAGCTGGCGATCAGTGCCTCACGCGCCGTGCAGTTCGAGCATCGCATCGAGATGAGCGACGGGAACCACCACCGCCTGTCCTGCCGCGCCTTGCCCGTTGGTGGTGCCGACGGACGAGTCACTCGCCTGATCGGCTCGATCCACGACATCGAACCGCGCAAGCAACTCGAGGAGCAGCTGCGACAGGGCGCCTTGTACGACGAGGTGACGGGCCTGCCGAACCGCAAACTCTTCCTGGAGCGGCTGTCCGCGTTGATCGACGACCGCACCGACCTCTCCGCGTCCAG
>DATBKA010000391.1:0-5473 GCA_036556105.1 Ilumatobacteraceae bacterium
CCACGTGCGGTGAACGCGCCGATCGACCGGCCCGCGATCGGCCGACACGGTGGCCGACAGGTCACCAGGGCCGCTGACATCGACCGCCATCACCTGATCAGCGAGCACCGGACCGGTACGCGCCACGACGACACCGTTCGAGTCGCGCAGCACGACCTCGGTGTCCGCCGGAGCCAGGCGTTCGACGTCGACGGTGGTCAGAGCGCCGCGTTCGACGAGCCGGTCGGTCAACGAGATGATCATCGTCTCGGCCCGCGCCGTGAGCCGCAGCCGGGCGTCGGCGCGGATCTCCTTGGCAAACAGCGCTCCACTCGTAACGCTGGCGACGACGAGGATGGCGAGCACCAACGCCAGCCCGGAGCGAACCATGCGACTGCGCAACCGGGTGCTCACCCGCTTAGATTCGCGCGTCCGCGCCGGGAAGGTTGAGCAGATGGCAGTACTTCTCGTGGTCGAAGACGATGCCGCAATCGCCGGGCCGTTGATGCGCGCCTTGATCAAGGCTGGGTATTCGACGAGCTGGGTGACCAGCGGCGGCGACGCCGAGGTGGCGGTGTTCGACATCAAGCCGGACCTCGTCGTGCTGGACCTCGGTCTACCGGACATCGATGGCATCGACGTGTGCCGCCACATCCGGGCCGAGCACGAGCGGCTGCCGATCATCATCCTGACGGCCCGCCGCGACGAGCTCGACATCGTCGAGGGTTTCGAGGCGGGCGCCGACGACTACCTGACCAAGCCGTTCCGGTTGAGCGAACTGCTCGCCCGCATTCGTGCCCGATTGCGCGCTGTCACCACCGATCGTTTCGAGAGCGACGACATCACCGTCGATGTCGCGGCGCGGCGGGCCTGGCAAGGTGATCGTGAGCTCGGGCTGTCGACCAAGGAGTTCGACCTCCTCGCCGAGCTCGTGCGGTACGCAGGGATCGTCGTCAAGCGGGAGCACTTGATGGACACGGTCTGGGGAACGGAGTTTCCCGGAAGCTCGAAAACACTCGACGTGCACATCGCCTGGCTGCGTCGCAAGCTGGGCGACGATCCGTCGGCACCCCGCTACGTGACGACGGTGCGCGGCATCGGCTACCGGTTCGAGTCTCCGACGGCGAGGCGATAGCCGCGCCCCGGCACGGCCACGATGTCGACGTCAGTCGCTCCTGCTTCGCCGAGTCGAGCGCGCAGCGAGCTGACGTGAACGGAGAGCGTGTGGCTCGACTTCGACCAATGCTCGTCCCACACGGTTGCGATCAGTTCCTGCCGTCCGACGGACTCGCCGGCGTGCTCGGCGAGGGCGACGAGCAGGTCGAACTGCCGCGGCGCAAGCACGACGTCGTTCCCGCCGGCGGTCACTCGGCGAGCGCGGCGGTCGATGCACAACGAACCAACGGTGATCGCAGCCGAGGTGCGGTCGAGGTGGCGTCGGATGCGCGCCGACAAGACGGCGAGCGACACCGGCTTGGTGACGTAGTCGTCGGCGCCGGCGTCGAGAGCATCGACCACGTCGAGCTCGTCGCGGCGCCCGGTGACGACGATGATCGGCCGTTGCGGATGACGGAGGCGAAGGTCACGGCACAGATCGACCCCATCGCGATCAGGCAGACCGAGATCGACCAAGGCGAGGTCGAACACGTCGACCGCAGCCGCCTCGGCTGCGGAGGCGACGGCGACAGTTCGAAAACCGGAGTGCGCCAGGCCCCGTTCCAGAGCCCGGCGCACGCCGACTTCGTCTTCGACGATCAAGATCGTCGCGGCAACAGTCACGTCGCGAGCATGCACCTCACGAGCATGGCTCGCGCCAACCTTGCGTGGGTGCGAAGCCTGCCGCAATGGCAGTCCTCGCACCCATGCGACTGTTAACGCTTGTCCATCTTGTCCCGAGTTCGATCGATGAGGTCCTTTGCCTTGTCGCCGGTCTTGTCGACGAATTCCTTGGCCTTGCCGGCGGCCTCGTCGGCCTTGCCTTCGTTGCGGAGATCGTCGTTGTCGGTGAGATCGCCAGCGGCCTGCTTGATTCGGCCCTTGGCCTGATCGGTCTTGCTGTCCATGACATCCCTGCTTTCTGATCGGTCGAGGGTCCCGGCGAATACCCGACACCGCCGAGGGTCAAACGCTGTTTGAGCGGGGAGTCGGGTGGGTACCCGGCTGCCCATGCTGATTGCTTCTGGGATCTACATCGGTGGTGGCGTTCTCGCCCTGATCTTGCTGATCGTCATCATCGTGCTGATCTTGCGCTGAGCGCCGTGCCAACGGTCGGCGTCAACGGTCGGCGTTGGGAACGGGGTCCGCTGGCGACCACAATGGCGAGCGATGCCCAGCCGACGCCGGCCGAAGACGCCACCAGTGCCACCCCTCTCCGACGCCGAGCGGTTCGCCCAGGCATTGCGCGACTCCGAGGAAGCCGATCGACGCGCCAAGCAAGAAGCTCGCGACCGCAAGGAGCAAGCAGAGCGACTCCGGCGTGAGTCCGCTGAGCGCGCGGCGCGGCTCGAACAGGCTCGCGCTGCTCACCACCTCGCCGTCGAGCAGGTCAAAGAAGCCAAGCGCACCGGCAAGGGCGCGGCTGCGGCTGACGAGGCGTGGAAGCAGGCCAAGGCGACGCTGGTCGAGCTGGAGACCGGTCAGCGGCCGGCGTGGGCGAAGCAGCCCGAAGCAGACCCGACCGACGAGTCATAGCAGCCGGCGATCGGCTGCCCAGGCGGTCAGTTCGTGTCGGTTGGAGAGCTGCAGCTTGCGCAGCACGGATGACACATGGGTCTCGACCGTCTTCACCGAGACGTGGATCCGCGCCGCGACCTCCTTGTACGTGTAGCCGCGAGCGATCAGGCGCAGCACTTCTTGCTCGCGCTGCGTGAGCCGATCCATCTCGGGATCGGACGTCACCGTCACGGACCCGGCGAAGGCGTCGAGCACGAAGCCGGCGAGTCGCGGTGAGAACACTGCGTCGCCGGCGTGGACGCGCCGGATCGCGTCGAGCAACTCGTCGCGCGTGATGGTCTTGGTGACATAGCCGCGCGCCCCGGCGCGGATCACGCCGATCACGTCCTCCGCCGCGTCGGAGACCGAGAGAGCCAGGAACCGCGTGTCGGGGAGGTCCTCGGCAAGACCCTGCAGGATCGCCCGCCCGCCGCCACTGGGCAGATGCACGTCGAGCAACACCACGTCGGGACGCGTCGCCCGGATCGCATCGATGGCGTCGTCGACGGTGCCGACGTCACCGACGATGTCCACAGCATCGCCAATCTCTGCCTTCACGCCGGCCCGGAACAGGGCATGGTCGTCGACGACGAACACGCGAACGGGGCCCGTCATCGCGGCACGACCAGTTCCCACTCTGTGCCGGCGCCAGGTGCGGTGTCGAGCACCGCCCGACCACCGACACGCTCGATCCGATCGCGGATCGACATCGTGATGCCGCGCCGATCGACACCGATGCCGCTGCCCTCGAAGCCGACCCCCTTGTCGCGCACGAACGCGGTCACCCCGTTCGGCTCGACTTCGACGTACACGCTGACCAGGTCGGCCCGAGCATGCTTGGCGGCGTTGACCGTCGCCTCGCGCATCGCTTGCAACAGCGCGTCGAGTGTTGGCGACATGTCGGCGTCGCCGACGACGACCAGGTCCACCGGCAGTCCGTGGACCAGCTCGACGTCGGCCGCCATCTCGTCAGCGCGCACGCTCAGCGATCCTGTGGTCGCGCTGGCCGTGCCCCGCCCGTCGTACAGCCAGCTGCGCAGCTCGCGCTCCTGGCGACGGGCGAGCATGACCATCCGCCGCGGGTCGGTCGCGGCGCGTTGCATCAGCGCCAACGTCTGCAGGACCGAGTCATGCAGGTGGGCCGCCATGTCGTTGCGCTCCTGATCGCGGATCCTGGCGCGCTCCTCGTCGCGCAGCTGGGTCGTCAAGCGGGCGACGTACGGCCCCACCAAGACCGCGGCACCGGCCAGAGCCATCGCCAACGCGGCCAACGCCGCGGGAAGCTGCTTCACGTGCACACCGCCGGCGACGAGCGCGACGACACCGGCGATGGCCAACGCCACGCCGCCGAGGGCGCGGATCGGGGTCGTCCGGCCCTGCAGCACCCGCTCCAAGGGGTCGCCTTCCGGATGGAGGTCGCGACCCCGATACCAGAGCAGCGCCGAGCCGGTGGCCACGACGATGGCCGGCACCATGATCGCGTCGCCCGGCCAGAGGCCCAGGTTGCGCGCTGCCATCAGGATCGCCGCAGTCCCGGCCGCGACCGCACCGGACCGCGTTGGCAGGACCGCTGGTTCGACGTCGTCGCCAGCGTCGTCAGGCGCGGTGCTGACCACCCAGCCGAGAAGGTAGAGCACGACGCCGAGGCCGCCGGTGAGCGTCAACACCAGTAGTGCGATGCGGACGACGTAGGTATCGATCCCGTACCGCCTGGCAAAGCCTCCGCACACACCGAACAGCACGCGGTCCGTCGACGAGCGGCCGAACTCCAGCCGTTGCGCGGCGCGAGGTGCTGGCCCGGAGCCATCCATGTCCCTATCGTGCCATCGAACCGGCGCGACCACATCCGGTATCGACCCTGATCAGGCCGATCGGGCCTCAGGGGTGAACCAGGGTCATCCCCGATGGCGGCCGGCACGCCGCGGTCGTACCGTGCCAACCATGAGTGATCTCGACACGGAGCCAGGCCAGCCCGCGCCGCTGCCCGCCCCGGATCCCCCGGCAGGCCCGGCCCCGATCGAGCCCACCGAGCGGCGCTGGGCACGATCCGACGATCGGGTCGTGTTCGGCGTCGCCGGTGGACTGGCCCGCGGCCTGGCCATCGACCCACTGTTCGTCCGAGTGGCGTTCGTCGTCCTGGCACTGTTCAGCGGCGTCGGCGTCCTGCTGTACTTGTCGGCCTTCTTGCTGATGGCCAACTCACCGACGGCGCCGCCACCGTCGATGCTGCGCAGGTTCCTCGGCCTCCGCGCGGTCGTCATCTCGGCGCGCTGGCGCGTCCGCGGCGACGCCCACCTGCCGGGCGCGGGCTGGGTGGTCGCCCTCGGCCTGCTCGGGCTCGCCGCGGCGTTGTGGCGAGGCCACGGGGCCCCCACGACCTCGCTCCCCGAGGCGCGGCGGCTGCTCGCCGACGGTTCCGGTTCCACGGTGGCTCGCTGGCGATCGTGGACCGAGCTGCATCACGAGCGCCCACGTCCGCAACGATCGGTGCTCGGTCTCCTGTCCATCGGCGCCGCCGCCGTCACCGGGGCCGCGGTGTGGTTGTTCAACGACGGGGCCGGCAACCGCGGCACACTCGCCTTCGGGTGGGCGACCGCAACACTCGGCGTCGGCTTGCTCGTGGGCACGTTCGTCGGCCGGGCCAGATGGCTGATCATCCCCGCGATCGGAACGGCCGCTGCGTCACTGGTCGCGGCGTCGCTGAACTTCGCCGGGGTGGGGCTCAATCATCACGCCAGCGACCGCAACGAGTACATCGGCCCCGGCAGCCTCGTCGCCGCCA
>DATBKA010000392.1:0-7464 GCA_036556105.1 Ilumatobacteraceae bacterium
GAGCAGGGCTGCGGCTGCAGAGAAACGTCGGCGAACGGAGGCATAGACGACGCCGACCGTGGCGACCCCCATCAGTGCTTGCGGCACGAGGATGCTCCACGAACTGAGACCGAAGATGCGCACGCTCAATCCCATGATCCACAGCGACGCCGGCGGCTTGTCGACGGTGATCGAGCTGGCTGCGTCGGAGGACCCGAAGAACCACGCCTTCCAGCTCTGCGAGCCGGCCTGAGCAGCAGCCGAGTAGAACGAGTTGGCCCAGCCCGATGCGCCGAGGCCCCACAGGAACATCACGGCGCTGAGGGCGAGCAAGGCGATGAGGGCCGGTCGTTCCCACCGGGCGTGTGGCGCTTCCGGATCGGCCGCCGGCGGCGCCTCCGGCGGCGGCCACGGTGACAGCGGCGGCTCGAGCAACGCCTCCTCGGGAGCGATGGGCTCGACGACGATCACGGCGTTGCTCCGATCTCTTGAAAGGCGCGCCGGCCGGAGAAGACCCACAACCTGAAGGCGAGGAACCGGGCGACCGTGGTGACGAGGTTGGCCACGATCAGCACCCCCAGCTCCACCCACGCCGGAGCGTGCGGCCACGCTGCGCCGAGCACGGCGAGCGCCCCGGCGGTCATCGCCAATCCGACGGCGAACACGAGCAGACCTTGGAGATGGTGGCGCACCGCTCGCTCGCTGCCCTGCACACCGAACGTGATCCGCCGGTTCGCCGCGGTGTTGCCGACCGCGGTGAGGCCGAGGGCGAGCACGTTGGATGTCTGCGCGCTGAACGGCTGGCGGAACAACAGATAGAGGAGTGCGTAGGCGATCGTGCTGGCGATCCCGATCGCGCCGAAGCGCAGCACTTGGCTGCCGAACGTCGACTGCTCGGCAACCGTGCGGCGAACGTCCCGACCGAACCGATGGCGGATCATCGACGTCTTGATCGAGCCCGTGGCAAAGCCGCGGACGAGCCGCGCCACGCCCTTGAGGTCGGCGATCGCGGTGCGGACGATGTCGACGCGGGTGTCAGGGTCGTCGACCCAGTCGACCGGCACCTCGTGGATGCGCAAGCCGCTGCGCTGGGCGAGTACGAGCATCTCCGTGTCGAAGAACCAGCCGTCGTCCTCGATCAGTGGTAGCAACTCGGCGGCCACATCGTGGCGGATCGCCTTGAATCCGCACTGCGCGTCCGTGAACCGTGCCGCGAGCGTGCCACGCAGGACGACGTTGTAGCAGCGCGAGATCAGCTCCCGCTTCGGCCCGCGAACCACCAGCGAGCCGCGAGCGAGCCGGCTGCCGATGGCGAGATCGGAGTGGCCACTGACCAGTGGAGCGATCAGTGGCAGCAGTGCGGCGAGATCGGTGGACAGGTCGACGTCCATGTAGGCCAGCACGGATGCGTCGGACGCTCCCCACGCGGCGCGCAACGCGCGCCCGCGTCCCTTCTGCTCCAAGCGCAGTGAGACGACGTGCGGAAGTTCCTGAACGAGCCCGGCTGCGACGGCGGGAGTGCCATCCGTGCTGGCGTTGTCGGCAATGGTGATTCGAAACGAGTAGGGCAGCGACTGCGACAGGTAGCGATGCAGGCGGCGAACGGACGGCCCGAGGTCGGCTTCTTCGTTGAACACCGGAACCACGACATCGAGCGTCGGCGCGACCGGGGCGATCACCTCGGTCGATTCGGCGCCCATCGTTGCTGTCATGCCCTGACTGTAAGAAACCCCTGTAAGAAGCCGTCTTGTGAAGTTCAAGAACTCGGTGAGAGGCTGCTCATCGCATCACCGATGAGTTTTCCGCGGTGCCGTCGTTTCACAGACGAGATCGGCAACACCGCCGGCAACCAACAAGGAGGAATGCATCATGGACTGGACGCTCGAACTGGTGGTCATCCCAGTGACCGACATCGACCGGGCGAAGGCCTTCTACCTCGACCAGGCCGGCTTTGACCTGCTCGTCGATCACCGCGCCGGTGAGGACTTCCGCGTCGTGCAGGCGACGCCGCGCGGCTCTGCGTGCTCGATCGCAATCATGAAGAACGAGGCGGCCGGCACGGTGCGCGGCTTGCACCTCGTCGTGTCCGACATCGACGCCGCGCGAGCAGAGCTGACGGGTCGCGGGGTGAACGCCAGTGAGCTGTTTCACTTCGGCGAGGCCGGGCAGATGCCGGGGCCCGATCCTCAGCGACAGAACTACAACACGTTCTTCTCGTTCGACGATCCGGATGGCAACACCTGGCTCGTCCAAGAGGTCGACCGCACCGGCAAGAAGGCGTGACAACGTGACTGTCGCCGACCACACGGGGTTCGCCGACCAGACCGAACGACACCGTCGGGAACTGCACGTGCACTGCTACCGCATGCTGGCCTCGTTCGACGAGGCCGAGGATGCGGTGCAGGAGACGTTCCTTCGCGCCTGGCGCAGCCGCGGCAGCTTCGACGGCAGCGAGCAGCTGCGGGCCTGGCTGTATCGGATCGCGACCAACGTCTGCCTCGACATGCTGCGCCGCCGCAAGCGCCGACCATCCACGTCCCTGCAGTCGTTCGCCGAGGTGCCGTGGCTGCAGCCGTACCCGGACCAGCTGCTCGACGAAGTCTCCGCCGACCAACCGGAGACAGTCGCGGTGGCGCGAGAGACCATCGAGTTGGCGTTCCTGGCCGCGCTGCAGGTGCTGCCGGCCAGGCAACGCGCCGCGCTCATCGCTCGCGACGTGCTCGGTTGGCCGGCGACGGAGACGGCGACGCTGCTCGAAACGAGCGTTGCCGCGGCGAACAGCGCGCTGCAACGGGCACGCACAGCGATGCAGGAACACCTTCCGGCGCGGCGCAGCGAGTGGTCGACACGCGAGCCCAGTGCGGAGGAGCGGGCGCTGCTCGACCGGTTCATCGACGCCCATGAGCGCTGCGACGCCGTGGCTGCGGTGGCCATCTCGGCCGAGGATCTGCGCATCACGATGCCTCCGCACCCGTATTGCTTCGAGGGTCTCGACGTGATCGGGCCTCTGCTCGGCAGAGCGTTGAGCGAAGGCGAGTGGCGACTCGTGCCGACGTGCGCAAATCGCATGCCGACTGCGGCCAGCTACCTGCGCCAGCCCGGCGACTCGGAGTTCCGCGCCTTCAAGTTCGACGTGCTGCGCATCGAGGAGGGACGCATCGCCGAGATCACGACGTTCGGTGCCGAGCTCTTCCCGATCTTCGGGCTTCCGCCGACGCTCGCCTAAGGTGCCCTCGATGAGGGTGGCGATCGTCGGTGCGGGAGGGATGGGCTCGTTTCATGCCCGCTCCCTGGCGGCGATGCCCGATGTCGAGATCGTTGCCGTCGCCGACATCCGCCTCGCCGCCGCGCAAGCGGTCGTCGATGCGGTCGGCGGGACGGCGTCGACGGATTCTGTGGCAGTGGCAGCGACGCCCGGACTCGATGGTCTGGTCATCGCTTCTCCCGAAGACACGCACGAAGAGCTCGTCCACGCGGCCATCAGTCAGGGAACGCGCATCATGTGCGAGAAGCCGCTCGCCGTCGGCGTCGAGTCGTGTCAACGGATCGTCGATGCCGAGCTGAGCCTCGGTCGGCGGTTGTTGCAGCTCGGTCTGATGCGCGTCTTCGATCCGGCCCATGTGCAGCTGGCTGCCGAGGCGGCCAAGCTCGGTGACATCCACTTCGTCCGCTGCGTGCACCGCAACCGGCACGAGCAGCGGCGCAACGCGAAGTTGATCCTCAACCAGTCTGTGGTCCACGACATCCACAGCCTGCGCTGGTTGACCGGACGCGAGATCGGCCGAGTGACCACCGTGGTGACGCCGAACCCGGACAGAGTCGAACATCTGCTGCTCGTCGCCGAGTTCGAGGGCGGCGGATACGGGACCGTGGAGTTCAGCGAGCACGCCTTCGCCTACGAGGTCACGGTCGAAGTCGACGCTGAGCTCGGTGGCGTGAAGATGGCGCCGGTCATGCGACCGACCGTTCGGCGCGACGGCGGCGAGAGCGTGCACATCGGCACCGACTGGTTCGCCCGTTTCGAGGAGGCCTATCGAGCCGAGGCTGCACTGTGGATCGACTCGCTCGGCGGTCCGGCAGCGATCGGGCCGTCAGCGTGGGATGGGCTGGTCGCCGAGCGCGTCGTGCAGGCCGGGCTGCAATCGGTGCACAGTGGTCAGCCTGTCGGTCTGTCGGGGCTGGAGACCCCATCGCTGTATCGCGTCAGATGACGACGACCTTCGTTCCGATCTGAGCGAAGTCCCACATGAACGCAGCGTCGAGGTCGGCCTGGCGCTGGCATCCGCCGGACAGGCGCGTGCCCAACTCGGAGTCCTTCTCGTAGCGCGACCCGTCGGAGACGTGCCGGGGGATGGCGTGGAAGCCGATGTGGCCGATGTCGGTCTTCAACCAACGGATCATCTTCGGCAGGTAGGCCTTGCCGTTCCACGCCGTCGAGACCTCGGACCGGCTGTACACCTCGTGCGTGCCAGGGAGTTCGTTGTTGTACTTGCTGCCCGAAACCAACCATGAGCGGATGACGCGGTTGTTCTTGTCGACCGCCCAAACGCGCTGGCCAGACCGGTCGTAGACGACGCGCTTGCCGTTGCCCGAGTTCGGCGGCAGTGGAGGTGTGTCGGGCCCGCTGGTGGCGACGTACGACAGCGGGTAGCCCATCAGATCGACGGCGCCAGCCGGTGGCGGCGGGGTGTGGACCACCAGCGACTGTTCGTCGGGCCAGATGTCGAGCGCCAATGCCGTCTCGCGGCCGACGAGGCCGTCGACGAACAGGTCCTTCTCCTTCTGCATCGCGTTGACCGCACTGAACGTGTCGTTGTCGAACTGCCCGGACGGAGACCCGGTGAGGTAGCCGGCGCTGATCAGCGCCTGCTGCAGACACGTGACGGCAGCTCCCGAGTCGCCGATGCGCAGCTCGCGCTTGTCGATCTTGCAACCCGACCCGGAGCCAGTCGGTTCGTCGCCGACGACGTCGGGCTCGCCGGAAGCATTGGCGTCAGCAGCGTCGACGAGTGTGGTGGTGGCGGCAGCGACATCGGCGGCCGGCTCCGCCGTGTCACCGGCGGTTGCCGTATCGGACGCGGCAGTCGTGGAGCTCTGCGAGTTGGGGCCGGCCGCGGTTGCTGCTGTCCCCGGTTGGTCGAGCACCGACTGCACCAAGGAGATCAGTCCGATGACGACGGCCCCCGCGCCGAGTACGGCGATAGCGCGCCGAATGTCGCGCTGGGCGCGGGAAGTGGGGCGGGTCGATCGTCGGGTCTGTTGGGTCATGCGCTGGTTTCGAATGCTGGTGAACGCAACATGCCAGGAGCCAAGCCTAGCGACGGAGGTCACGGCGAAGCCGACACCACACGGTGTTTGTCGGCCACTCCATGTGCCATTGTGAAGCCATGGCGACGTGGATCGTGCTGCTTCGCGCTGTCAACGTCGGCGGACGGATGCTGCCGATGGCCGACCTGCGCACGCTGCTCGGCGGGCTCGGCCACACCGACGTGGCCACCTACATCCAGAGCGGCAACGCGGTCCTCACCACCTCGCGCCGCGGCCGCCAGGCGATCGCCGACGAGATCGCCGCCGAGATCGAACGCGCTCATGGGCTTCCGGTCGCGGTGATCATGCGCACGCCTGACGAGATGCGCGCCGTCTTGGCGGCCAATCCGTTCAGCTCGGTCGTCGAGACCGCACGCGTGGTGGTCACGTTCCTGTCCGAGGTGCCGGCTGCCGAGAACGTGCAGCGTCTCGAGCCGGATCGGTTCCTGCCCGATCGCTTCGAGCTGACCGGCCGTGAGATCTACACCCACTACCCGAACGGGGTAGGCCCGTCGAAGCTCACGCTCGACTACTACGAGAAGCGCCTGCGCGTCCGTGGCACCGCCCGCAACCTCAACACCGTCGCCAAGCTGATCGAGCTCGCCGGAGGGTGAGCTCAATGGGCGCGAAACCGGAACTGTGAGTGCCGACCACGCGCCCATGCAGCATCAATGGGCGCGAAAGTACGCCACAGGTGGCACAGATCGCGCCCATCAACGCTGGTTGGGCGCGGAACTACGCCAGGGGAGGCACAGATCGCGCCCAAGTCCTCGCTCCCGCCCTGCCGAACCCTGATCGGTACGATCGGCGCATGACAGCTATCGCCAAGCTCACCCTGTTCGCGTTCGACTGTCCAGAACCGCGCCGGCTCGCCGACTTCTACTCGGCCATCACCGGATGGGAGCTGGACCGTGAAGACGGCGACTGGATCCAGTTGCGCAGCGATGGCGGCGCGACGTTGGCGTTCCAGCTGGCCCCCGACCACCAGCCGCCGGTGTGGCCCAGCAACGAACATCCCCAACAGGCTCACGTCGACTTCGACGTACCCGACCTCGACGCCGGCGAGGCCGCAGTCATCGCCCTCGGCGCCCGCAAGGCGGAGACCCAGCCTGAGCCTGACTCCTTTCGGGTGTTCCTCGATCCCGCCGGACACCCGTTCTGTCTGGTCCGCGAGGGCTGAGGCGACTGCGCGCTATGGGAGTTGGCCGAGGTGGGCCAGGGCGAGACGGATCAGCCGGTCCTGCCCACCCGTCATCTCCCGGCGCATCTGCTCGGTCATCGTCTGCGCCGGAGTGAACCAACCGAGATCCAACGCCTCTTGCGTGGGCTGGCAATCGCCGGCAACGGGCACGACGAACGCCAGGCTCACCGCGTGGTGGCGAGGATCGTGATACCCGCTGACATCGGGATCAGGGAAGTACTCGGCCACCGTGAACGGCGTGATCTCCGGCGGGATGCGCGGCAGCGCCACTGGGCCGAGATCCTTCTCGAGGTGACGCAGCAGCGCCTCGCGAATGCGCTCGCCATACAGCACCCGCCCGCTGACGAGCATCCTGCTGATCGTGCCGTCGGCTGCCTGTCGCAGCAACAGCCCGATCTCGGTGACGATGCCCAACTCGTCGACACGGATCGGCACGGCCTCGACGTACACCAGAGGGACGTTGGCGCGGATGTTCTCGAGCTGACTGCGGTCGAGCCAGCCGGTCTTGGTGTCGAGTTGATCGCTCACTGCGTCCCCGTGAAGTAGCCGTTGACATCGATGATGACATGCGTGGTGGTGTTGACGAAGACATTGAGTGCGCCGGCCGACAGCTTCACAAGGCTGGCGTTGGCGACCGCGGTGCCGGCGGTGAAGTTGAGGCTCGACGTGGCCGGAGGCGCGCCGTCTGCTGGGTACACGGAGATGAAGCCGCTGCCCGCCGCCTGATCCGACGTGAGGTTGATCGAGATGCCCGCGGCGCCGATCGGCACGGGCAGCGCGCCCCCGGCGAGTTGCACGGCCACGGTCGAGCCGGCCGCATGTGGTGCACCAGGCAGCGTGCGGCTGTCGTAGTAGCGGTTCGGAGTGACGGGCACGAACCGACCGGCGCCGCTGACCGGCGCGGCATCGTTGGTGATGTAGCCCATCACGTCGACGATGATGTGCGCCGCGCTCGACGTGAACACGCTGATCGTCCC
>DATBKA010000393.1:0-6303 GCA_036556105.1 Ilumatobacteraceae bacterium
CGACGACGCGGACTACCTCGCCGATCAGGGGTTGGCGACTGCCTTGTACTGCGCGGCGATGCTGCCGCAACCGCTGCTGTTGGAAGGCGAGGCCGGCGTTGGCAAGACCGAGGCGGCCAAGGCCCTGGCCGGTGTGCTGGACACGACGCTCGTCCGGCTGCAGTGCTACGAGGGCATCGACGCTTCGGAGGCGCTGTACGAGTGGAACTACCCGCGTCAGTTGCTCGGCATTCGCGCCGCGGAGGCGATGGGCAAGCCGCTCGACTCCGACGATCTGTTCACGGCGGAGTACCTCGTCGCCAGACCACTGCTGAAGGCGATCGAGCACCGCGGCCCGCGTCCGGTGGTGCTGCTGATCGACGAAGTCGACCGCGCTGACGACGAGTTCGAGGCTTTCTTGTTCGAGCTGATGGCCGAGTCGGCGGTGACGATCCCAGAGCTCGGCACGATCGCGGCGGTGTTCCCACCGATCGTCGTGCTCACGTCGAACCGCACTCGTGATCTGCACGACGCCCTGAAGCGACGCTGCCTGTACCACTGGATCGACTACCCCGACGTGCACCGCGCGACGGAGATCGTCCGCAGACGGGTCCCGGCAGCGAGCATGGACCTCGCCGAGAACGTCGCTGCCGCGGTGGCCCGGCTGCGGTCTCTCGACGTGCAGAAGCCACCGGGGATCGCCGAGACGATCAACTGGGTGGCTGCGCTCGAATTGCTCGGCGTCGACGTGCTCGACGGAACAGCGGTCGAGCGCACGCTCGGGTCGGTGCTGAAGTACCGCGAGGATCTCGACCTGGTGATCCAGCACGGGCTGCAGTGGGTCGCCACGGGTAGCGACTAGCGGCGCCGCCGATGGTCGATCTCGCACGCGTTGCCGCCGGGTTCGGCGATCGACTGCACGCTGCCGGCATCCCTGTCACCCCTGAGCGCTCGGCCCGCTTCGCGTCCGCCATCGCCCTGACCGCGCCGGCGACCTACGACGATCTGTACTGGACGGCACGCGTCACGCTGGTCAGCGGGGCCGAGCAGATCGAGCGGTTCGACCGCGTGTTCGGCCACATCTTCGGCGAGCTCGCCGACCAGGCGGAAACGCGTGGTGACCCGGGCGCGGCACGAGTCGACAGCAGGCCGCGGCCACGCTCCGACGTCGGGAGTGACGATCACCGCGGCTCCGGTGCCCCCGGGCTGTCCGGCGAAGCGCGCAACTCCGGTGATGACCGAGAACCGGACGGTGAGACGGTGGCGATGACAGCCAGCGCCGAGGAACGCCTCCACCGCGCCGACTACGCGGCATTGACTGCTGGCGAGCTCGCCACGATGCGCACCCTCATGGCCGAGATGCGCCTCGCCCCGCCCCAGCGCAGACGGCGGCGAATGCGACGCTCCAGCCATGGCACGCGACTGGACATGCGCGCCACGATCCGGCGCAGCCGGCGCACCGGTGGCGACCCCGTCGAGCAGATGATGCGCGAGCGCACCAAGCGGCCGCGCCGCTTGGTCATGATCGCCGACGTGTCCGGCTCGATGGAGCCGTACGCTCGCGCCTATCTGCAGCTGCTGCACTGCGCTGTGGGTGGCGCCGGCGCAGAGACGTTCGTCTTCGCCACGCGACTGACGCGGTTGACACGACATCTTCGGTTGCGCAACCCCAACGTTGCCCTGCAGCGCGCCGCAGCCAGCGCGCCGGACTGGGCCGGCGGCACCCGCCTCGGCGACGCGCTCAAGTCGTTCAACGACGGTTGGGGGCGACGCGGCCTGGCACGCGGCGCCATCGTGTTGATCGTCTCCGACGGCTGGGACTCCGGCGACCCGGAACTGGTGAGCGAGCAGATGGCGCGGCTATCGCGTCTCGCTCACAAGATCGTGTGGGTCAACCCGCGCAAGCAGAACGCGTCGTACCAGCCGCTCGTCGGTGGAATGGCCGCCGCTCTGCCGTACGTCGATGAGTTCGTCAGCGGTCACTCGCTGCACGCAATGGCAGAAGTCCTCGACGCGATCAGCTGAACCCGGGACTTTGGTCCCGGCCACCCCTGTCTACATGCCCTACTTGCTGTACGGCTGGGCCGTCAGCATGGCGCCCATGGCTAAAGAAGACAGGTCCGTTCTCGGTTGGTTTGCGTTCATCGTTGCGGTGACCGCCCTCGCGCTGGCGATGTTCTCGCTGCGCGACACCTCGGCATCTGGCGCTTCCAGCCCTGACTCGGGAGGCTCGGCGACGACCGTCGACGTGACGTTGTCGGAGTTCAAGATCTCGCCGGACATGATCTCGCTGCCGCTGAGCGGTGGCACGCTGCGCATTCACAACGCCGGTTCGATGGTCCACAACTTCTCGGTCCCCGAGCTCGGCCTGAAGACGGCTGACATCCAACCCGGGGCGACCACCGAGCTCAAGGTCAGCGCGGCCGCGGCCGGTACGTACAAGATCCTTTGCGAGATCGCCGGGCACGCGGCGAGCGGGATGACGGCATCGCTGATGCTCGGAGGCGCGACCGGGTCGACCGGCGGGTTGTCGTCGAGCGGCGACTCGGCGACCAGCCCGATGACGTGGCAGGAGATGGACCGGATGATGGCCGCAGTCGCCGCCGCGTTCCCTGCCAAGACCGAGGGCCACGGCGGCGACCTGCTCGAGCCGACAGTGCTGGCGGACGGCACCAAGGAGTACGACCTCGAAGCGAAGATCGTCAAGTGGGAGGTCTCGCCGGGCAAGCTCGTCGACGCTTGGACATACAACGGTGTCGTGCCCGCACCGGAGATCCACGTCAGCGACGGCGACAAGGTCAAGATCGTGCTCAAGAACAGCCTGCCCGAGTCGACGTCGTTGCACCTGCACGGCGTACAAGTGCCCAACTCGATGGACGGCGTCGATCCGTACACGCAACCTCCGATCGAACCCGGTGACAGCTTCACCTACGAGTTCGTGGCCAAGGGCCCGGCGGTCGGCATCTACCACTCTCACCACAACGCTCAGATCCAGGTCCCGAACGGGATGTTCGGCGCCTTCCTGATCGATGAGATGCCGATCCCCGACGTGCTCAAGGACAAGGGTTACACGCAGATCGACAAGAAGGTCAACATGGTGCTCAACGATGCCGGGACGATCGGCCTCTCGCTGAACGGCAAGTCGTTCCCCGCGACCGAGCCGACGACGCTTCGGGTCGGCGAGATCCTCGAGGTCAACTACCTCAACGAGGGTCTGATGGCCCACCCGATGCACATGCACCAGCCGATCGGCTGGATCATCGCCAAGGACGGTGTGCCGCTCGACGTGCCGATGCCCGGGGATACCATCAGCGTTGCTCCCGGCGAGCGCTACACGGTGATCTACAAGGCCACAGAGCCGGGTGTGTGGGCCTGGCACTGCCACATTCTCAACCACGCGGAGACCTCGCAAGGCATGTTCGGCATGGTCACCGCACTCATCGTCGAGGAGTGATCATGCGACATGGCGCTGAGCCAATCGACCCGCGATCGATGCGATCGCAATCGGTCGTGGTCGGTGTCGACGGTTCGGAGGGCTCCTTCGAGGCGCTGATCTGGGCCGCCCACCACGCTCGCCACATCAAGGCGCCGCTGCACATCGTCACCGTCACGGAGATCCCCGCGGTGTACACCGCTGCCGGCGTGCCGGCGTTGCCGCTCGGTTCGACGTTCGAGGACCTCGTCGGGCAGGGCATGGACATCAACAACCGGGCCATCGACGACGCCCAGGCGTTCGACCTCGGTATCACCGTGACCGGCAGTGCGGTCGTCGGCACCCCCGTCTCCAACCTCGTCGATGCAACGCCGGCGGGCGACGTGCTGGTCGTGTCGGCGAGTGCTCACGCCGGTCACATGGCCGAGGTGCTCGGGTCGGTCGCCACCGGCGTCGTCCACCGCGCCCACGGGCCGGTGGTGGTCGTGCACGGCCCAGTTCCTCACGATGCGCCGCTGCGGCGGATCGTCGTCGGCGTCGACGGCTTCGAGGAGTCCACGACTGCACTGGCGTGGGCGTGCGAATTGGCCGTGCAAGCCGCAGCCGACATCGAAGTGGCCCACGCGTGGGAGTACCCGTACCGTACGAAGGACGCCGTGTTCGGTTCGCCCCAGGAGATGATGCAAGCCGATGCCACCGAGCTCACCAACGACGTCGTCGCCGGCCTGCGCGGCGAGCATCGCGAGCGCGTCACCGCGACGCACGTCGTCGAAGGCCTCACCGCCGACGTGCTCATCGATCTGGCCAAGGGTGCCGACTTGCTCGTCGTGGGCTCGCACGGTCGCGGCGGCTTCCGTTCGTTCCTGCTCGGTTCGGTGAGCCGCAAGGCCGTCCAGCACGCTTCGTGCGCCGTCGCCGTTGTGCCGTCGGCGCGACACTGGCGCAAACATGGCTGACCAACACCGCGCCGACATCCCTACCTGGGAGTGCCTCGATCTGATCAGCTCGCGCTCGATCGGGAGGTTGTGCTTCCTCGACGGTGACACGCCGATCGTCTACCCGGTGAGTTTCAAGCTCCATCGCCGCGACGCGGTGTCATTCATCGTCATCCGCACAGCGACGCGTTCGCTGATGGCCAAGTACTCGGGCCCGGCCTCGTTCGAGGTCGACGACATCGACGTTCCGGAACGCAAGGCGTGGAGCGTGCTCGTTCGCGGCATCGTGCGCCACACCCACGAGCCGGGCGACCTTCCCGCTCCCGATCCATGGATTGCCGACGGCAGGCATCTGTGGTTGTTGCTCGAAGTCGGCGCAGTGAGCGGACGTCGCTTCGTCGCCCATTCCGGCAACCAAGGCTTCTCGGTCGAGTGGGACCTCGCTGGTGGACCAAGGTCCTGAGGCCAGAGGACCTCGGCGACTACACAGAGTGAGCATCGAGCAAGCAGGATCACTGTATGACGAATCGGATCATTGTCGGCGTGGACGGTTCGGGACCATCCATCCAAGCGTTGCGCTGGGCCGCCTACGAGGCGCGGCGCCGCAATGCCGAGATCCTCGCCATCTCCTGCTACAGCATTCCGGTGTACGGCAGCCCGGAGGGCGCGGTCTACCCGACCCCTGAGGATGTCGACATGTTCAAGGAGAGCGCGGTCGCCGTCGTCACTCAAGCAACGAACATCGCCACCGAGATCGATCCGAAGTTGAACGTCGAAGCGTTCACTGCGATGGCGCCGGCCGCAGTTGCGATCGCCGATGCAGCACGTCCTGGCGACGAGATCGTCGTTGGCGCCACCGGGCACACAGGGCTCGTCGACGGGATGCTGGGCTCCGTATCGCTGGCCGTCGTGCACCGCGCTCACGTGCCGGTCATCGTCGTGCCGGCCAGTCCTGCCGTCGAAGTCGGCGAGTCGATGAAGAAGATCGTCGTCGGCGTCGACGGGTCGCCGAGCTCGTTGCGCGCCCTGGAGTGGGCCTACAACGAGGCACTCGTCGCCGAGGGTGAGCTGACCGCTGTCCACGGCTGGATCTACCCCTACGACGGGCCGCGCACCTCGGTCAGCGAGCCGCGCACGCAGATGCAGCTCGACGCCATGGAAGAGATCAAGGCCAGCCTCGATTCACTCGGCACACGCCTCACTGGCGGGCCGGTGCACGTGCACGCCAGGTTGCTGGAGCAGTCGCCCGCCGAGGCGCTGCTCCACGAGAGCAAGGACGCCGACCTCATCGTCGTCGGCTCGCGCGGCCGAGGCGCGTTCCGCGCCGCGTTGCTCGGCTCCGTCAGCCGCACGGTCGTGCAGCACGCCCCGTGCCCCGTGGCCGTGATCCGCCAGCCCGGCTGATTCAGGCGGACGTCGATCGCTGCCAGATCACGATCGATCGCGGCGCGATCGTCGAGCCATCAGGACGAGCGGTGCCCAGCACGGGGCGCCACGACCCCTCTTCTTGAATCGTGAACGATGCCGGTTCCCATCCGGCGTTGGCGGTCACGTACACGCCGCCTGCTGCCCACGCCAAGGCGCGCGATTCCGGCGATGTGTCCGGCGCGCCGTGGCGGCCATAGAAGCGGAAGTTCGCCGGCTGATGAGCGCGACGCAGGCCGAGCAGCGCTCGGACGTAGTCGTGCAGCTCGGACCACGCCTCGAGACGACCCCAGTCGACCCAGGTCACCTCGCTGTCGAGGTTGTACGGGTTGTCGTGACCTCGCTGGGTACGGGCGAACTCGTCACCCATCACGAACATCGGCGTGCCGGCAGCAAGCAACAGCAGTGTGAAGTAGTTCTTCAGCTGTTGCATGCGCAGGTCGTCGCCGCAGTCCCACGAGTGGTGGTGATCGCTGGTGACGATCGTCAGGTCGTGCATCGTCAACCCGTCGTGCGCGGTGACGAAGTTGA
>DATBKA010000394.1:0-1849 GCA_036556105.1 Ilumatobacteraceae bacterium
AGGCGGCGATGAGCGTCGCCGATCTGGCGATCGTGGTGGTCAGCGCGGTGGACGGAATCGAGGTCGGCACCGAGCTGGCGTGGGAGCGCTGCGTCGCCAACAAGATCCCCCGCCTCGTGTTCGTCAACAAGGACGACAAGCCGCGGGCCAACTTCCACAACGTGCTCGCCGCGCTGCAGTCGAAGTGGGGTCACGGCTTCGCCGCTCTCGAACTGCCGATCGGCGAAGAGGAGTCGCTGCACGGCGTCGCCGTCATCTTGTCCGACCAGGCGTTCGAGTACGACCGCGATGGCCGGCACCACACCACCGCGATGCCCAGCGACATCGCCGACGAAGAGCATCGGGTGCACGACGAGCTCGTCGAGGAGATCGTCTCCGGTGACGACGACCAGCTCGAGCGTTATCTGTCCGGCGAAGTGCCCACGGCGGCCGAGCTCGAGCGCACGCTGGCCCATGAGGTCCGCGATTGCTTGGAGTTCCCGGTCCTCGTCGGTTCGGCGTTGACCGGTGTCGGCATCGACCGACTGGCCGACTTCATCTGCGAGATCGGCCCGGCGCCATCCGACCGGCCGGTGAAGGTCATCGCCGGAACCGAGGAGATCGAGGTCACTGCCGACTCGAAGGCGCAACCGCTCGCCTACGTCTTCAAGACCCTTGCCGATCAGTTCGTCGGTCAGGTCTCACTCTGCAAGGTCGTGTCCGGCACGATCTCGCCCGACGAGCGGCTGATGGTCAGCGGCTCGAACAACGAGGAGCGGCTGCACGCCTTGTTCCACATGCGTGGCAAGGAGCAGCTGCCGTGCCCGAAGGCCGTCGCCGGCGACATCATCGCCGTCGCCAAGCTGGCCAACACCAGCACCGGAACAACGCTCGCGCCGCGCAACCATCCGGTGCGGGTCATCGGTTACCAACCGCCGCCTCCCGTCTACGGGATCGCCTTGAAGCCGTTGACGCAGAGCGACGACGACAAGTTGTCGGGAGCGCTACAGCGTTTGCTCGCCGAGGATCCAGCGCTCAGCGTCGATCGCAACCACGCCCACCAGACCGTGCTCAGCGGCACCGGCGACACGCATCTACAGGTCGCCCTGGAGCGGCTGGCGCGCAAGTTCGGGGTGCACGTCGAGACCGAGGAGATCAAGGTCCCGTACCGCGAGACCATCACCGGAACAGCCGAGGCAGAAGGCAAGGTCAAGAAGCAATCCGGCGGTCACGGTCAGTTCGCGGTGGCCAATCTCCGAGTCAGCCCCCTCGAGCGCGGATCCGGGTTCGAGTTCGTCGACAAGATCGTCGGCGGTGCCATCCCGCGCAACTACATCCCCGCCGTGCAGAAGGGAATCGAAGAGGCGATGGTCACCGGCGGGGCCCATGGCTTTCCCGTCGCCGACGTGCGTGTCGAGTGCTACGACGGCAAGTACCACTCCGTCGACTCGTCCGACATGGCGTTCAAGAACGCCGCCGCGTCCGGGTTCAAAGAGGCGCTCGTCAAGGCCGGCGCCGTCGTGCTCGAACCGATCTCGTTGCTGAAGGTCACGGTTCCGTCCGCGTATCAAGGCGACGTGCTGGCCGACCTCAACACCCGACGCGGGCGGGTCATCGGCACCTCGGCGGGCGAGCACGGAGAGCAGGAAGTGTCGGCGCTCGTTCCCACCGCGGAGATCATCCGCTACGCCCTCGATCTGCGCTCGCTCACCGGAGGACGTGGGCACTTCGTCGCCACGCACGATCACGACGAGATCCTTCCCAACAACCTCGTCGCCAAGGTCAAGGCCGCCAGCCAGAAGACCCCCGCCGGAAGCAGCGCCGGCGCCGCCGCCGCCCGCTGACTGTCGCGCTTCTGGCCGCGTTTGTG
>DATBKA010000395.1:0-1526 GCA_036556105.1 Ilumatobacteraceae bacterium
CGGAGGCGAAGAGCTTGGCCATCGAGGCCTTCGTTCCGAACGGTTCGCCGCGGTCGGCAGCGCGGGCCGCGTCCCACGTCAACAACCGGGCAGCGTGAAGTCGCGTCACGGCGTCGGCGAGCGGGAAGCTCACCCCTTGGAAGCGAGCGATCGGGCGACCGAACGCATGGCGCTCGCCGGCATAGTCGCGGGCGTACTCCAGCGCTGCCCGCGCAACACCGATCGAGCAGGCGGCGACCTCGATCCGGCTGAGCTCGAACGTGCGCACCGCGCCGTCGAAGCCGGTGCCGACATCGCCGATCACGTCATCGTCGGGCACGAACAGATCGTCGATGAACACCTCGGCGTTCGTCGAGGCGCGCCAGCCCATCGTGCGCGCCCGCGGACCATAGGTGAGGCCTGGCGCATCGCCCCGAGCGGCGAACATCGTCAAACCGAGCCGTTGGTCTTCGTCATCGGCGTCGGCGACGATCAGCAGTGAGTGGGCGAGGCCAGCGTTGGTGATGAAGATCTTCTGACCGTTCAGCACGAAGCCGCCGTCGACCTTGCGCGCTCGGGTGCGGATGCTCGACACGTCGGATCCACCGCCGGGCTCGGTGCAGGCGAACGCTGCGGTCCGAGGACCGTCCGAGCACAGTGGCGTCAACCATCGTTCGCGCTGCGACTCGGTGCCGCATTCCAGCAAGGCAGCGATGAACATGTTCGTGCCACTGAGGTACGAGTAGACGCCGATGCACCCCCAGCACAACTCCTCGGCGACGATCGCCGTGGCGAGGGCCGAGCGGGCGCCGCCGCCACCGTGCTCGGCGGGGATGCCGAGCGTCAACAGCCCCGCGTCGTAGGCGGCTTGGAGCTCGTCGAGCGGTTGCCGGCGCTGCTGGTCGTTGGCCGCCGCGGAGGGACGGACGACGTCTTCGGCAAAGCCGTGGGCCCATGCCTGCAAGTCGCGCAGGTCGTCGTCGAGATCCCCCTTGCTAACCAGTTGCACCAGCTCATTGAGGCAGACGGACGACCGACTGTCAAGTGACAGAACCTCGGGTCAGTCCACGAGGTCGTAGCCGCCGCCGGCGTTGTGCGTCTCCGTGCCGGTGACCGGCGGGTTGAACACGCAGACGAGGCGGAGGTCGCCCTTCGTGGCGCGCAGGATGTGGTCGTCGTGTTGGTCGAGCGCGTAGATCGTTCCCGGGCGGATCGGGTACGTCGTGCCCGTGGCGACGTCGACCACCTCGCCTTCACCCTCGAAGCAGTAGTTCGTCTCGAGATGGTGCTCGTACCGCAGGCGGTTCTCGGAACCCTCCGGAATTCGGGTCTCGTGCACCGAGTAACCCATGCCGTCCGCCTTGACGATCATGCGCTTGCTCTCCCAACCGGGTCCGGAGACATGGCGAGGGGTGTTGGTGACGTCTTCGGCGCGGATCACGATCATCGGCCGAACTTAGTCAGCGATGATCGGCGAGGAACTGCTTGGTCACGGTGCAACGCGCCAGCCCCGGGCGGCGCGCCGCCCCCAGGAGCTGGTCGACCTG
>DATBKA010000396.1:0-1831 GCA_036556105.1 Ilumatobacteraceae bacterium
CCCGATGCCGCCCCGGAGAAGCCGGCCAGCACCGGTGACGCCCGCTCGGCGATCGACACGGTCGCCAGTCGTGTCGATCACATCGTCATCGCGGTCGACGACTTCGACAGCGCCCGCAAGACGATGCAGGAACGATTCGGCTTTCACGAGGTGGAGATGGCCGGCGGCGCACGCGCCGGCGTGTGCGCGCTAGCCGCAGGCGGTGTCACGTTCGTCCTGGTCGGGGCCGAGGCATCGCCGAGCGTCGCCGAATACCTCGACCGGCACGGGCAGGGCGTGCAGCACGTCGCCATCGAGGTGCTGAACGCCGGCTTCGCCCGCGCCTGCCTGGCCGACGCCGGCACGCCACTCCTCACCGAGGTGCTCGTCGACGCCGACGGTCACGAGCAGTTCTTCGCGGCCAGCGAGCCGGCCGCGGGCATCCAGCTCGGCTTCATCTCCCGCACCGGTCACCGCGTCGGTGTCGGTGCCGACAACGTGCTGGCCTTGTTCGACGCCATCCGGACCACTACCTGGTGACATAGTTGCCCAACCCTGACGCAAAAGGACATCCGCCCATGTCGTTCCGCCGCGCTGCGACCGCTCTGCTGACAGCTGTGGTCTTCCTCGCGGCCTGTAGCAGCGACGCGACGAGCCCGACGTCGGAGGCCACGGCGACCACCACCGGACCCGGCGACACCGCGACCACGACCATCGAGACCGTCGCCCCGCCGGCAACCGACCCGTCGGTGCCGCCCGTCGTCGACGGCCAACCCTTCCCAGCGGAGCGGTGCGAGGCCAACAAAGCTGCCGGCACCATTCACTACCTGTCGAGCTTCGATTTCGCCGCTGCCGCGTCGATCGTCGAAGTGCTCGTCGCCAAGCAGAAGGGCTACTTCGAGGATCTGTGTCTCGACGTCGACGTCAAGGCCAGCTTCTCCACGGAGAACTATCCGCTGATCGCCGCCAACGAAGCGCAGTTCTCGTCGGGCGGCTCGTTCAGCGAGGTCGTCGACTACGCCGGACGCAACGAAGCGGGCTTCATCGCTCTCGCCGTCGACGGTCGCACGAGCATCGACGCCTTGATCGTCAAGGAAGGCGCCATCACCGAGCTCGCCGATCTCAAGGGCAAGAAGATCGGCGTGAAAGGGGCGATCAGCACGCCAGTGGCCGCGATGCTGAAGCAGGCCGGCCTCACGGAGGGCGAGGACTACGAGACCGTGCTGCTCGACGGGTTCGACCCGAAGGTGCACATCGCCATCCCCGAGATCGTCGGCTTCCCCGGGTGGAAGAGCAGCGAGCCGAACCAGTTGCGGGCCGCCGGCATCCCATTCGAGTTGTACGACCCGACCGACTACGGCATCCCCGGCAGCTTCGGCGTGCTGTACACGAACTCGACGTTCCTCGGTGAGTTCCCGACCGCCGCCGCGGACTTCATGCGCGCCACGATGAAGGGTCTGGCCGATGCGCTCGCCGACCCCGACGCGGCGGCGGCGATCGCCGTCGACATGATCAATGCCAACGGCAACGCGTCACACCTCTCGCCGGAGGGCGAAGTCGCCCGGTGGAAGGTCGAGTCCAACCTCATCGAACACACCGGCGGCAGCGATCTGCCGATCGGCGCACCCGATCCGGCGCTGTTGCAGAAGGAGGTCGACACCTACGCCGACATCGGCTTGTTCGACGGGATCGTGCCCGACATCAGCACGATCCTCAATGACACGTTGGTCCGAGGCCTCTACGGCGACACGGGGAAGGTGATCTGGCCGGCGGTCTGAGTCAGCGGGCGATGCCGAGCATCGCCCGGGCGTGCTCGACGTCGTGCTTCAACTGCGCCACCAGCGCATCGATC
>DATBKA010000397.1:0-1775 GCA_036556105.1 Ilumatobacteraceae bacterium
ATACTGCGCCGAACCGCCGATCGAGGGGAGTGGGCGAGTGGACAGTGGCAGTTTGGCGTGGATGTTGGTGTCAGCGGCCTTGGTGCTGTTCATGACCCCTGGCCTGGCCTTCTTCTACGGAGGCATGGACAAGACCCGCAACACCTTGAACATGCTGATGATGAACTTCTACTGCCTGTTGATCATCCCGGTGCTGTGGGTGGTGTTCGGCTATTCGCTGGCCCAAACGCCGTTCACGAACGACTTCCTCGGCAACTTCGACTCGTTCTTCTTGAAGGACATCACCGTCGCCGGTGACGGCGGGGCGCTGGCCGTGGTGGCCTACCTGGGCATGTTCGCAGCGATCACCCCGGCGTTGATCTCGGGTGCGGTAGCGGACCGGATGAAGTTCTCGGCGTGGGCGGTCTTCGTCCCGCTCTGGTTCGTGTTCGTGTACGTCCCGATCTTCAAGTGGGTCTTCGGTGGCTGGCTGGGCCAACGCGGCTCGCTCGACTTTGCGGGAGGAACGGCGATCCACGTCAACGCCGGCATCGCCTCGCTGGCCGCCGTGCTCGTGCTCGGCCGGCGCAGCGTCGCCCCCGAGCCACCGCACTCGATGCCGCTCGTGATGATCGGCACCGGGATCTTGTGGTTCGGGTGGTTCGGGTTCAACGCCGGGTCGGCGTTGGCGGCCAACGGGCAGGCTGCGCAGGCGTTCATGAACACGTTCCTGGCCGCCGCCTCGGCGGGGCTGGCCTGGGTCGTCGTCGAGTGGGTTCGCGACGGACATCCGACGAACCTCGGCGCCGCGTCCGGCATCGTCGCCGGGCTGGTGGCGATCACCCCGGCCGCCGGCTTCGTGTCCGGGCCGTCTCCGATCATCATCGGTCTGATCGCCGGAGCGGCGTGCTGCTACGCGGTGAAGTTGAAGAGCCGCTTCGGCTACGACGACGCCCTCGACGTCGTCGGTGTCCACTTCGTCGGCGGCCTCGTCGGCTCGCTGCTGATCGGCTTCTTCGCCAACCCGAGCTTCTTCGCGGCCACGTTCAAGGAGGGGATCTTCTACGGCGGCAGCCTGTCGCTGCTCGGTGAGCAGGCGTTGGCCAACGGGGTGGCAATCGTGTGGTCCTTCGGCGTGACCTTGGTGATCATGCTGGCGTTGAAGCGCACGATCGGCGTGCGCGTCGGCGCCGAGCTGGAGTCGATCGGTCTCGACCTGGCTCTGCACAGCGAAACCGCCTACCACACCTCGGGATCGCGATGATCACCCTCAGCGTCGAAGGAGCGTCATGAAACTCATCACTGCAGTGATCAAGCCACACAAGCTCGACGACGTGAAGGTCGCGTTGAAGGCGGTTGGTGTCGTGGGCATGACCGTCAGCGAGGTCCGCGGCTTTGGCCGCCAGAGTGGACAGACCGAGACCTATCGCGGCACGGAATACCAGCTCGACTTCGTGCCCAAGGTGCGAATCGAGCTGGTCGTCGACGAACCTCAACTGGCAACGGTCGTCGATGCGATCATCACGTCGGCGGCGACGGGGAAGATCGGCGACGGCAAGATCTGGGTCACCGACGTCTCCGACATCATCCGCATCCGTACCGGCGAGACCGGGTCGCAGGCGATCTAGTCGTCCGATGTGACCGCCGCAGTGCTCGCCGCCGAGGCGATCCGTCAGTCCCGCGCCGAGTTGCTGGCGCGGCCGGACCTGTCGGGGCGCACGCTCGCCCGGCGGCTGTGCGACCAGATGGACGGTTGGCTGTCGATGCTTGCCGCCAACCTGCCGGATGGCTGGGCA
>DATBKA010000398.1:0-7471 GCA_036556105.1 Ilumatobacteraceae bacterium
CCGCTACCTCCCGCTACCGCTGTCGCGCCCATCGGGCCTGAATGGGCGCGGAACCGGAACTGTCGCTACCGAAATCGCGCCCATGCGTCAGCGGACCTTGAAGCCCTGTTCGTGGCGCGGCTCCTCTTCGGTAACACGGACATTGGTGACGATTGCCGATGGCGGACCGGTGCGCATCCACGCCAGCACGCGGGCCACGGCGTGCGCCTCACCCTCCAGCACCGCTTCGACCGAGCCGTCCTCGTTGTTGCGCACCCAACCGGCGACGCTCTCGGCGACCGCTTCCCGCCGGCAGCTCTCCCGGTACCACACGCCTTGCACGCGACCCTCGACGACGGCGCGCACGCGGATCATTGCCGCGGTCGCAGCACGATCTGGGTCTGTGTCGTCTTGGCCACCATGCGGCCGTTGGCGACCAGTTCCGTCTCGACGACGATCGTCGTCGATCCGACGTGCAACGGCCGCGCCGTCGCCGTCACGTCTCCATCGCGGACCGCGCCGACGAAGTTCGTCTTCGACTCGATCGTCGAGGTGCCCACTGCGCCTTCGGGAAGGTTGACAAACGCACAGGCCCCGCCCGCGGCGTCGGCCAACGTCATCAGTACGCCACCATGCAGCAAGCCACCGCTGGTGCACAGCTCCGCCGACCACGGCAGCGTCAGCACGACCTCCTCGGCGTCGAACCGGGATGCGGTGATCCCAAGCGTCGTGCAGACCGGCATCGCGGCGCGGATTCGTTCGGTCGCCTCGGCTGACACCTCCCAAGTATCGACGTCTCGATGTGTGGGCACGAAGCCAGACGCTGGGGATGGCAGCGTTGCTGGTCGCGGTGGGCTGGCTCCCTCGCGGCGAGGCGCGCCAAGATTGTGTCCGTGACAGCACTCGACGCCGGCATCGTCGTCGACGGTCGAGCGCGCTCATGTGCGAAGGAGCACCGATGACCGTGACAGGCAAGGGCACTGCCGACAGCCCGTGGGTACTGCGCACGCCGCCTGGTACCGCCGAGTACCAGATGCACCGTGATGACAGCGCCGATCCGCCGGAGCTCGTCTGCATGGTGGGGACGACGAAGCTGCGCTACCTGGCCCGGTGCCTCGACGACGTGCCGGCGATGTTGAAGCAGCGCAGCGATTGGATGGAGTTGGGCAGCGCCGACGAGAACAAGCCGGCCAAGGACGGCACTCTGGAAGCGTGGGCCCGGTCTTCGACCAACCCCGTCGGAGGCTGGTACGGGTTGCGCAAGGGCTACCGCGGTCGGTTTGCGATGTACGTGCCGCCACTGTTGGAGCATCTCGGGCTCGTCGAGCTGGAGCACAACCCGAAGAACAACCGCGTTCGCGCCCGCTGACGCGGTCGCAGGGGCCGAATCGGTCCGCCGGCGACCAGTTCGACGCCAACCGAGCCTGGGCTCGGCGCGAGAATGCGCCATCGTCGTTCGCACTGGCCCGCCACGTGATCAACAGCTCGTCGGAGACGACGATGGCCTCGCCCTGAAGTCGGCTCCCGGTCGAATCGCCCTCACTGCCACTGTTGCCGCCAGTTCGATGGCGATGCTCGATGCCACCGTCGTCAACGTTGCCCTGCCGCACATCGGCGCCGACTTCGGCGTCAGTGTCAGTGCGCTGCAATGGGTGCTCACCGGGTACCTGCTCGCCTTGGCGTCGCTGATCCTGCTCGGCGGTGCGCTCGGTGATCGCTTCGGGCGGCGCAAGGTGTTCCTCGCCGGCACGGTGTGGTTCGCAGCCGCCTCGCTTCTGTGCGGTGTCGCGCCGAACGTCGACATGCTCATCGCTGCCCGCGCCTTGCAGGGGGTTGGCGCCGCGCTCCTCACTCCGGGGAGCCTGGCGATCCTGCAGGCCAGCTTCCGTGAGGACGATCGCGCCAGGGCTGTCGGCGCGTGGTCGGGTTTGGGTGGCGTCGCCGGCGCGATCGGACCGTTCGTCGGCGGCTGGCTGGTCGACGGACCCGGCTGGCGCTGGGCGTTCCTCATCAACCTGCCCGTCGCCGCGATCGTCGTGGCCTGTGCTGTCAGCGCGATCCCCGAGACCCGCGATCCGCACGCCGCTCGGGGCCTCGACATCGGCGGCGCGGCGCTGGCCGTCGGCTGTCTCGGCACGGCAACGTGGTCGCTCACCGAGGCCGGGCCGCGTGGCTGGGGCAGCGCGGGAGTACTGATCTCTGCTGTCGCGGCACTCATCTTTGCTCTCGCATTCGTGCGCAGGATGCTGCACGCCCGCGACCCCCTCGTTCCGCCCGCTCTGTTTGCCAACCGATCGTTCACCGTGACGAACCTCGTCACGGTGCTGCTGTACTCGGCGCTCGGCGTGTCGTTCTTCCTCGTCGCCTATGAGTTGCAGGTCGGTGCCGGGTGGTCGGCGATGCGCGCCGGCACTGCCTTGCTGCCGGCGACGATCCTCATGCTCCTGTTGTCGTCGAAGTCGGGCGCGCTGGGTCGCAAGATCGGTCCGCGATGGCAGTTGACCGTCGGCCCGTTGCTGCTCGCCGCCGGCCTGCTGTTGCTCATGCGCATCGGGCCGGGGGCGTCGTGGGCGGGGGATGCGCTGCCAGGCGCGCTGGTGTTCGGTGTCGGCTTGGTGACCTTCGTCGCCCCGCTGACTGCGACCGTGATGGGCTCGGTCGATCCGGATCACGTCAGCGTGGCGTCGGGCGTGAACAACGCAATCGCCCGCACCGCCAATCTCGCCGCGTTGGCAGTGATCCCGGTGGTGTCCGGTCTGACGTCGGCAAGTGGGGTCGGCGAGGTGACGCACGCCTTTCGGGTCTCGCTGGTGATCGCCGCGGTGGTTGCCGCGGTCGCCGCGCCGGTCGCCTTCATCGGTCTCAAGTCCGATGCCCGTTGGCGCCGGTCGGCGCGCGATTTCTACTGTTCGGTGGACGGTCCGCCGCTGCAGCCCGATCCGCAACGATGCCCGACGGCGGCATGAACCACTGAGATCCCGGCCGAGGACCATCGGCCCTAATCCGCATCGATCCGAAGTTCCACGATGAAGGTGATGGCTCGACGTTGGAGCTCGGTCGCCGCCGCTGGCGTGCTGGTCGAAGCGGGTCTGATCCACCTCGGGCGGACGTACGGCTCGACTGCGCAGGAGCGGTCGATGGCGCTGCCCGGCGATGAGATCGTCGCCGACCCGAGCGTCATCACCAACCATGCGATCACCGTCGATGCGCCGGCGACGCGGATCTGGCCGTGGCTGGTGCAGATGGGCTGGCACCGCGGTGGCTGGTACACGGCGCGCTGGGTCGATCGTCTGCTGTTCCCGGCGAATTGGCCGAGTGCGACGACGATCGTCCCGGAACTGCAGGACATCGACGTCGGTTCGTTCATCCCCGACGGCCCGCCGGAGACGAAGTGTGGGATGGTCGTCGAGCAGCTCGTGCCGAACGAGGCGTTGGTGCTGCACTCGACGAGCCATCTGCCGGCCAGCTGGCGCGAACGGCGCGCCGCCGAGCTCGACTGGTCGTGGTCGTTCGTGTTGCTGCCCCTCGACGGTGGGCGGCGCACACGGTTCCTGTTCCGCTCGCGGTGGGTCACGGCGCCGTGGTGGCTGACGGTCGGCGGATGGCTGGCGATCGTGCCGGCCGACTTCGTCATGTCGCGCGACATGCTGCGCGGCGTGAAGTCGCGAGCCGAGGCGGCCGCGTGAGCGCGAGTCTCGACCTCTATTGGATACCGCTCGGTGCAGGCGAGAAGGTGGTGCGCCTCAGCGGCAGGCTGTACGAGAGTTTGTGCGCGTTCGTTCAGCGTCGCCCGCGCTGCGAGCTCTACCACTCGGCGCTCGTCGCCACGACCGACACCGGGCGGTACTCGATCGAGATGACGCCGATCCCGAAGACCGCCGGTGATCGCGGCGTCGTCGCCGAAGGCGTGGTCGGCTCGCGGATCCTTCGGCGATTCCGCGTCTATCGGTACGAGGTCCGCTGCTGGCGCAATGGGGTGATCCCGGACCTTCCCTACGCGGTCGCCAGCCCGGTGCGCGTCAGCGACGAGGCGGCGGTGGTGCAGCGCGTCCTCGACCTGCTCCCGCAGGTGCCGACGCTCGTGTGGGGCCGCGACGAGCTGCACGCCGGCGAGATGTGGAACTCCAACTCGGTCGTCTCGTGGGTGCTGACCAAGGCCGGGGTGTGCACGACGGACGTCCACCCGCCGGTGCGCGGCCGTGCTCCGGGATGGGACGCCGGGCTCCACGCTGCCGCTGTGGTAGGGCGGTAGGGCAGTAGGCCGCTACTCGCTGTGCAAGAGCTGGCCGAGTGCCGTCCGTTGCTGGCGGGCGCCGACGGTCCGCGCTCCGAGGGCGCCGACGGCGAGGGCGACGACGGCGATCACCACCATCGACATCACCGACGTGACGGGATCGGCGACCGCACCCAAGAACTCGGCGAGCCGGCGCCACGTCAACGTCGCCGCCAGGATCGCGACCGGGATCGCCACGAGCAGACCCGCCCCAGCCGTCAACGCGCCGTGAACCATGTGCGCCCGCCGTGCCTCCGCCGCGGTCATGCCCAAGCTGCGCATCGTCGCCATCATGCGCCGGCTGCGCCGCGTGACCACGAACATGAGGTGCAGGAACGACGTCGCGCACAGCACGGCGAGCAGCGTCACCAGCGCCTTGTCGACCGTCTTGATGTCGCTCAACGACTTCACGCCGAAGTTGTCCGGTCGCTGGAACGAGAAGTTCGGACGGAGGGTGGCGTTGATGTCGTCGTACGTGGCACCTTGGGCGACGCCGGCGACGAGTCTGACCATCAGGCTCGGCACGCCGGCAGGGTCTCCTCCGAGTCGGTTGTACATCGTCAGCGGTACGACTCCGCCTTGACCGAGCGCGAGCGGCTGGTACGCAGGCGAGGCGAGGATCGCCCGGCCGGTGACCTTCGCCGTCACGTTGGTGCCGGGGGAACCGTCGTCACGCGGCAACTGGACCGTGACGAGGTCACCGGTCGACACGCCCAGCGCGGCAAGCTCCGCCGAGCCGAGGGCGATCTCGTTGGCGCCGAGCGGCGCCTCGCCGCGGTCGACCGCCACTCCGATGCCTCGGCCGGTGTCGAGGATCATCGAGTACACCTCGGCGCCGTTGACGAGAACCGACGTCCACCCACCGTCGGCAACCGCCGCCACTCGCGGATCGTTGGCGAGTGCCAGGCGGGCCTGTTCGTGCTCCGCGGTGTCCTGGAAGATCAGCGTCATGTCCCACGTGCCACCGACCAACGACGGCGTGGACAGCAGGTGATCGAAGCTCGTTCCGAGCGACACGGCTGCGATCAGCAACCCCAACGTGACGATCAGGTTGGTGAGCCCGGGCCGTGTCGCCTCGTCGCTCGAGCGCGAGGCGGAACCGAACGTCAGACGGGCGCCGGTCGAGCCGACGGGACCGAGGCGAGACGTGGCGATGGCGAGTCGCCCGGCGCGCGACGGGAGCCGGCGATGGCTGATCGCGCCGCGCACTGCGCCGGCGCACGCCGCGACCGCGACTGCGATCGTGACCACCACACCGCAGCCCAGCACGACCAGATCGGCATGAACGCCAATGTGCGGGTCGGCGATTCGAGAGAGGCCCAGGGGAAAGAGCGGCGACACGGCAATAGCGATGACAACCCCTGCCAGCGCGCCGATCACCCCCGTTCGCAACCCGCGCAGCGCGCCCGCGCCGACCAGACCGCGGTTGGAGAGGCCAAGGTTGCGCAGTTCGCGCAGCTGAGGTGCGAGCAACCAGGCATCGCGCCTCGTCAACTGGATGATCACGAGCAGGGCTGCCGCGGCGAGGATTGCCGACACGAGCCAGAGAGCGCGACCTTCGACGGCGACGACGCGGCGCGGTCCCGGGGCTTGTTCATGAACCGAGGAGATGTCGTCGATGGGAAGGCCGGCGTAGGCGACTTCCGCGCGGAACTCCTTCACGGCGGCGAGGTCGTTGCCCCGGAGTTGGAGGTTGAGCCCGGCGTTGGTCCAATCGACGCGTTCTTGGTGTTCAGCCGCGAACGCCGGGGTGAGCGTGATCGAACGATCGGAGCGGCCGGTGAGGCTCGGGAAGTCGCCGGGGTAGGAGAAGATCCCGACGATCGTCACGGGCTCGACCGTGCTGTCCGGTTCGGATGGATCGCCGAAGAGGATGTCGACGGAGTCGCCGACGTGCAGACCGAGGAGGTCCGCAGTGACGAAGCTGACACTCGCCTCGTCGGCGCGAGTCTGCGTCGGAATGCGTCCGTCGAGGAGCTTGGCCCGACCGACGACGCCGTCGCTGAAGTCGATGCCCACCGGGTGCACGCTGAACAGGTACACCCGCCCGTCCGGGGTGCGCACACCATCGGCGAGCAGCATGGCTCGCGACGAGGCGCTGACGATCGGCAGCTGCTCGGCAGCCGTCAGCACCTGGTCGGCTTCTTCCGAGCTGCCCACGCTCATTCCACCGGTGCTGGCATCGACGGGCTGCGACCAGTCGACGAAGCGATCGAACGACGTCGTCGCCCGCCTACCTCCGGCCGCGGTCGCCATCACCGCAGCGGAGGCGAGACCGATCACGACGATCAGCAACACGGTCGGCCCGCGCCGGCGTGACAGCAGCCGACGCTCCGTGTATCGCACCGCGCTGGCGACCATGCCGGAGAGTATGGACGTTGCGGCAGCTCAGCAACAGGATGCCGGCGGGGGTGCCGGTGGGGGTGCCAGCTTCACCAGTCAGTCCCGCGCCCCGCAGACCTGTGCGGCAAGTCTGCGTGGCGCGAGCAAGCAGTAGCTGTCGGTGATCAGCTCACCGATCTCGTCCCAACCGACGGTCCCGTCGAGCACCAGGCCGACCAGGTCGCGGAACCATCCGGGATAGAAGAACGGATCCTCGGCGCGGCCGGCTTCGTAGAACTCCGGCTCGGGTGTGCGGAACGTCAACACGACGCGCGGCCCGGCCGATCCGGCGGCGCGTGCGTAGGCCGGCGGCCATCCGTCGGCAATCACCAGCACGTGGGCGAAGTTCTTCTTGCGGATGACCCAGCGGGTGCCGACCCACGCTTCCTCCTCCACCACCTCCGGCAGGGCGAGGCAGATCGATCGCAGCCTGTCGAGGACGTCGTCGGCGACCTCGGGCCGATCGGGCGGAGGTGACGTCCCCAACGTCAGGACTCGGGCACCGTCGCCGTCATGTCGTCTCCGCTCGACGCCGGCGGCGCCATCGCGCTCAACCCTTCCGCCGTGGGGATCCATTCGCAAGGTTCGTGCTCGACGCGATCGGCGAGCCGCCGCGGCACGGTGGGCGCAGCGGCGTCGACCTCACCCAAGCGAGCCTTCAAGTCGGCAAGGTCGAACGGCACGTTGCCACCCGACGCACGGCTGGCACACCACAGCTCGAACGAGCGAAGGATGTCCTTGTACGCCGCGGCTGAGCGTCGATGTGCTTCGGCGCGTCCGCCGAAGTCGAGAAAGCTGACCGCTGCCGCAGTCGCCGCGGCGACGAGACCGACCGCC
>DATBKA010000399.1:0-8092 GCA_036556105.1 Ilumatobacteraceae bacterium
CGAGCAGCTCGCGTCGCTTCTCGTACGGCAGGGCGATCGTGTCGTGGCCGTCGATCGACAGCACGTCGAACACATAGAAGGCAACTTGCGTGGCGTGCTGCTGCATCAACTCGAAGCTCGGTCGGCCTTCGCTGTCCAGCACGACGAGCTCGCCGTCGACGATCGCCGAGTCGGCATTGACGGAGCCGGAGAACTGAGCGAGCTCGGGGTACTTGTGGGTGACCTCGATGAGGTTGCTGCTCTGCCACCGGGTCGTCTCGCCATCGACGAACCCGAGCGTGCGGTAACCGTCATACTTGATCTCGTAGGCCCAGTTCTCGTCGTCGGTGGGAAGCAACCCGAGCGCCGCCTTCATCGGAGCGACGGGGAAACGCAGCGTCATCGCTTCGGCATCCTGCTCGACAGCACTCCTTCGGACTCGAGCCGATCGATGGCGCGCTCGTCCATCCCGAGCAGATCGCCGAGCACGGCGCGATTGTCCTCGCCGCGATAGCGAGGCTCGCCACGCAGGCTCAGGTCGGTGCTGGCGAACCGCCATGGGGAGTTGGGCAGGCGCACGGTGCCCCCGCCGCGATCGGGCACGTCGACCACGACACCCCGCTCACGGGCCCAGTCGGTGGCACACACCTCGCGAGCGGACCGCAACGTGCCCGTCGCCAGGCCCTGCGTTGCCATCGCCGCTTCGATGTCGTCCGGCGTGGCGACGCCCGCTGCCCACTCGTTCAACAGGTCGAGGATCTCGTCGAAGTGGACCCTGCGCGCCGGGACATCGACGAACCGCGGATCGCCGATCGCCTCGGGCTGGCCGATGGCGGTCATGAACCGCTCGAACGTTCCATTGGCAGCCGGGTTGCCGCTGATCACGACACGCTGACCGTTGCCGGCGACGACGACCGGGTGTGTCTCCGGTTCGAAGCTGCGCACCCAGTCGGGGGGAACGTCCCCATCCCACAGCTGATCGTGGGCATGCTCGTTGACGTACAGCATCGTCTCCGCCATCGACACCTCGATCCGCTCGCCTTGGCCCGTACGCTCCCGAGCGAACAGCGCGGCGAGGATCGCGGTGGCGGTCTCCAACGACGTGTACACGTCGGCGTGGCTGAACGGGTCGTTGGCGTACTGACCGTGGCGAGCATCGCCCTGCGCCTTGGTGATGCCCACCTCGGCGCCGACGACCGGCGCATAGGCGCGCCGCGACGACCACGGCCCGGTCGAGCCGTAGCCGTTGATCGACGCGTAGATGATTCGCGGGTTGCCGGCGGCGACGGGCTCGTAGCCGAGACCGATCCGGTCCATCACGCCAGGCCGGAAGTTCTCGATGAGGACGTCGCACTGCGCCGCCAGACGCAGCAGCAGCTCGACGCCCTCGCGTTTGGTCGTGTCGACGCTGATGTTGCGCTTGCCGGTGTTCTGTTGGATGAAGTACGTCGCCAGCCCGTTGACGCGCGGATTCGTCATCCGCGTCAGGTCGCCGTCGGGTGGCTCGACCTTGATGACGTCGGCGCCGAGGTCGCACAGCATCCGCGTCGCGTGCGGGCCGCTGAGCACGCGAGTGAAGTCGAGCACGCGGATCCCATCGAGCGGCCGCTGCGTCATGCGGGCCAGGGTAATTGCCGGGTCAGTAGCCTCGCATCGTGCACAACGATCTCCGGCTCGTGGAGGCGCGGATCCGCCGCGAGCTCGCCGAGCGCGTGTTGCCCGCGGTGTACAGCGCGTCGATCCCGTTGACCGTTGCCGCGTGGGATGCGCCGGGCGAACCGGTGCCGTTCGAGCAAGCGATAGCAGGGGACTACATCCCGTTCGTCGTCGGTGACCACTGGAGCCGGCCGTGGGGCACAACATGGTTCCGGTTCTCCGTCGACGTGCCGCCGGAGATGTCCGGCCCGCAGCTCGAGGCGGTGATCGATCTCGGCTTCCATCCTGACGCGGCAGGCTTCCAATCGGAGGGCCTGGTGTGGATCGACGGCCGCCCGATCCAGGGCATCCATCCTCGTCGGCGTGGCCTCCCGCTCCCCGACGTCGGCCCGGGCCCGTTCACGTTCTTCGTCGAGGCCGCGTCGAACCCCGCTTTCCCTGGCTTCAGATCCTCACCACTCGGGTCGCTGGCGACCGCTGGAGCCGCTCCGCTCTATCGACTCCGTCACGCCACGCTGTGCACTCGCGACGACGAGGCGTTCCAATTGCTCCTGGATGTCGACGTGCTGCTCGGCCTGGCCGCGGCGCTTCCACCGGAGGAGGCTCGACGGACGCGCCTGATGCGCCAGCTCGAGTCGGCGTTCGACGTGCTCGACCTCGGCGATGTCGGCGCCAACGCGCCGGCAGCGCGTCGACTGCTGCGCGAGCCACTGCAGCTCACAGCACGCGCCGGGGCGCATCGCGTCGTCGCCGTGGGCCACGCCCACATCGACTCGGCCTGGCTGTGGCCGATCCGCGAGACGCAGCGCAAGTGCCTGCGCACGTTTTCGTCAGCGCTGCGGCTGATGGACGACTACCCCGACTACCACTTCAGCTGCTCGCAGGCCGCGCAGTACGAGTGGATCGAGAGCAGCCAGCCGCAGGTGTTCCAACGCATTCGCGAGAAGGTGGCCGGCGGGCAATGGCATCCCGTCGGCGGGATGTGGGTCGAGCCCGACATGAACCTGCCCAGCGGCGAGAGCATCGTCCGCCAACTCGTCACCGGGCAGCGATACTTCGAATCGCGGTTCGGTTCGCGCAGCTCGGTCGTGTGGATCCCCGATGTGTTCGGCTACCCGGCGACGCTGCCACAAGTCTTCGTGCAGGGCGGCTGCTCACGGTTCGTCACGCAGAAGTTGAGTTGGAACAAGCAGAACGTGTTCCCGCACTCGACGTTCTGGTGGGAAGGCGTCGACGGGTCTCGCGTGCTCACCCACTTCCCGCCGGTCGACACCTACAACGCCGAGCTGACGGCAGCAGAGGTGCGCTACGCCGAGACGAACTTCAAGGACCATGGTTGGAGCAACTGGTCGCTGATGCCGTTCGGCCACGGCAACGGCGGCGGCGGACCGACGCGGGAGATGATGGAGCGGGCGCGGCGGATGGCGGACCTCGACGGAGCCTCGCCGATCACGGTCGGCACTCCCGAGCAGTTCTTCGGCCACGTCGAAGCGGAAGCCGCGGCCGGCGCACCCGTCCCTGTCTGGTCAGGCGAGCTCTACTTCGAGATGCACCGCGGCACCTTGACCTCGCAAGCGGCGACGAAGACGGGGAACCGCCGCTGCGAGCGTCTGCTGCGCGAGGCCGAGCTGTGGTGGGCGGCGGCGGGCGACGCGCCGAACGAGGTCACAGCGGAGCTCGACTCGTTGTGGAAAGACGTCCTCCTGCAGCAGTTCCACGACATCATCCCCGGCTCGTCGATCGCGTGGGTGGCCGCCGACGCAAAGGCGACACACGATCGCGTCGCCGATCGGTTGGAATCGCTCGCCGCCGAGGCGCTGGCGACCGTCGCCCCTGCGGGCCCAGTCGTCGCCAACGCGGGCACGCACGCGCGCCGGGAGGTGATCGTCGCCGACGGCGAGGCACGGATGGCCGTGGCCCCCGGATGCGGGTTCGGGACGTTTGTCGACGCCGGTCCCGAGGACCGCGTCGTCGTCACCGAACGCTCGATGACGAACGGACTGCTCGCCGTCAACTGGAACCTCGATGGTGAGATCACGTCGATCATCGACGTCGAGCGCGGCCGCGAGCTGCTCTCACCCGGTCGGCGAATCGCCTTGGAGCTGGCGCCGGATCACCCGGTCGAGTACGACGCGTGGGATCTCGAGTCATGGACGGCCCGACTCGGTGAGCCAGTTGCTCTGACCGACTCGGTGAAGCTGGATGCATCCGGCCCGTTGATCGCCGACTTGGTCGTGTGCCGTCGCTTCGGACGTTCGCAGGTCACCCAGTCGTACACGATGCGAGCCGGCTCGGCGCGTCTCGACATCACGTTCGACCTCGACTGGCACGAGGACGAGAAGCTGCTCTCGCTCGTGGTGCCTCTCGACGTGCACGCTCGGGAGGCGACGTGCGAGGTGCAGTTCGGTCACGTCAAGCGACCCACGCACGCCAGCACGTCGTGGGACGCAGCCAAGTTCGAGGTGTGCGCGCACCGCTTCGTCGATCTCAGCGAGCCGTCGTTCGGCGTCGCCGTGATGAACGACGGCAGGTACGGGCACAACGTGCAAGGCGGCGGCGTGCGCGTCTCTCTGCTGCGTGCCCCCAAGTATCCCGACCCCGACGCCGACCACGGTCGCCATCGCCTGACGATCAGCGTGCTCCCTCACGGACCGGGACTGCACGACGTGCTGGGCGAGGCCGAAGCCCTCAACCTTCCGCTGCGCGTTGTCACCGGGCAGGCGGCGGCGATGCCCGCTCCCGTCATCACGATCGACCATCCCGGCGTGCAGATCAGCTCGGTGAAGAGGGCCGACGACGGCTCCGGCGATCTCGTGGTGCGCCTCTATGAGGCATGCGGTGATCGAGCAGTCATCTCCGTACGCACCCCGTTCACCATCGGCAGCGCGTCGAAGTGCAACCTCCTCGAGGAGCCGCAACAAGGTATCGAGTGCAGCGACGGCATCGTGTCGGTGACGTTGCGTCCCTTCGAACTGGTCACCCTCCGCCTCGCTCCTCGCGACGTTTGACGACTGCTGCACCAATACGGGGCGTGCGGCCTCAAACGTGGAGGTGGTTGAGGGCCAACGCGGCGTACATCGCCGTGCCGGTGACCATCGCCTCTTCGTCGAAGTAGACCCGGTTGGAGTGGTTCGGTGCGGCGGTGGCGAGCGTGCGATCGGGGTGCGTACCGCCGAGGAAGATCATCGCCCCCGGCACATCCTGCAGCACGTAGCTGAAGTCCTCCGCACCCATGATGGGGTTGCGCAGGCGGATCGTCTTGTCGGCACCGACCAGGTCGGAGGCCAGGTCGAGGGCGACATCGGCCTGATCTTCGTCGTTGATCGTGACCGGGTAGCCGTCCTCGAGGTCGACGCTGACCTCTGCGCCGTGGGCGGCGGCGACGCCCTCGGCGACGCGGCGAATGCCGTCGTGCACGGAGCGGCGGGTGCGTTCGCTGACGGCACGGATTGTGCCTTCGATGTAGGCGACCTCGGGGATGATGTTGTTGACGGTGCCCGCAGTGATCTTGCCGACGGTGACGACGGCCGGATCGAACACGTCGATGCGCCGCGTGATCATCGTCTGCATCGCCTGCACGATCTCGCAGGCGACCGGGATCGGGTCCAGGGCCCGGTACGGCTCGCTGGCGTGACCGCCGCGCCCCTTCACGGTGATGTACAGCGTGTCGGCCGCAGCCATGATCGACCCGCCGCGGCAGCTGAGCCAGCCGGTCGGCATCGCCGAGGTGATGTGCAGCGCGAACGCCGCCGTGACCGGCGACTCCGAGCCGTCGGCGCGCACCGGCAGATCGAGCAGCCCCTCGTCGAGCATGAACCTGGCGCCGTGATTGCCCTCTTCGCCCGGCTGGAACATGAACAGCACGCGACCGGCGAGGTCGACGCGCTGCGCAGCCAGCAGCTTGGCGGCACCAACCAACATCGCCGTGTGCGTGTCGTGTCCACACGCGTGCATGCTGCCTTCGCTCTGCGACGAGAAGTCGAGCCCGGTGTCTTCGGTCAACGGCAACGCATCCATGTCGCCGCGCAACAGCACCGTTGGACCAGGCCGGCCACCGTCGAGCAACGCAGCGATTCCACTGGTCGACTCGTGCAGGGTGACGTCGAGGGGCAGGCCGTCGAGGGCCTCGAGCACCGTCTCGCGTGTCACGGGCAGGTCGTTGCCGATCTCCGGCCGCTGATGGAGCGTTCGCCGCAGCGAGATCGTGTCGTCGAGCAGGTCGCGAGCGCCGTCGCGGAGAGCCTCCAGGTCCATGGCCGAATGGTAGACCTGGCTCGTGACGGAGGAGCTGGTCGACATCGTCGATGACGCTGACCAGGTGATCACCACCGTGACACGCGCCGAGATGCGCAGGCGTCGCCTCCAGCACCGCTCGGTCGGGATCGCCGTCATGTCATCGGATGGTCGCCTGCTGATCCATCGTCGCAGCGACGACAAAGACATCTGGCCGGGGTGGTGGGACATCGCTGCCGGCGGCGTCGTGACGGCCGGCGAGAGCTACGACGACGCGGCGCGCCGCGAGCTCGCCGAGGAACTCGGCATCGTCGACGCCAAGTTCCACTACATCGGCGCGGCGCGATTCGCCGACGAGCAGCTCGCGGCGATCTTCCACCTCTACCGCGTCGTCCACGACGGACCGTTCAGCTTCGACGACGGCGAGATCGTCGAGGTTCGTTGGGTCACGCTCTCCGAGCTCGAGGCGATGCGCGTCACGCATCGCTTCGTTCCTGACAGCTTCACTGTTCTGCTCCCCCTGCTCCGCTGATCTGTCGGTTCCGCTTTGGAGCCCGGGCCGTGTCTCCTTGAGCCAGCACTTCCGTGACCAAGAGGAGACAGCAGATGAGCATGTACGGGGCGATCCCCGAGCAGTTGACCGGCCTCGGCCGGTCGATGAAGCAACAGAAGGTCGCCATTGACGGCGTGATCAGCGCGGTCGCCTCGGCCTTGGCCGGCACCGTGTGGGAAGGCCCGGCCCGCCAGCAGTTCGAGAGTGAGTGGAACACGACGTTCCGCAGCACGCTCAATCGCCTCAACGAAGCGTTCGAGCTGGCCGGCACCGACTGCATCAATCGCAGCACGGAGCTGCAGCGAGTGATGGGCGCTCGCTGACGATCACAGCGCGCCGGCCCGGACTCCTCCCACCCCTCCCGGGTCGGCGTTGCTGCGACCTTCGCTACAGTGCCGTGGCGTGCTGCTGCTCGAGTTCACGATCGAACCGTTCGTCGAGGGCCGCCCCGGACCTCACGTCATCGCCGCCATCGAGGCGGCGCGCGCGTTTGGGTTCGAGGTCGACTTCGGCCCGTTCGGATCGACGTGCAGCGTGCCGACTGCCCGGGCTGGTGAGGTGGCCGGAGCGGTGCTCGACGCCGCCTTCGCCAATGGAGCGACGCACGTCAACCTGCACACCGAACGTCTGCCGGAGACTCCGTGAGCGGCCTGCCGCGTCATCCGTTCGTGTTGGCCGTGAAACCGGTTGTCGAAGCTCTGGGTGCGACGTTGATCCCAGCCGACGAACGCGAGCCCGGCGACCTGCCGCTGCGCTGGGAAGGGTCGATCATCGCCGCGGTTCGGATGGCTCCACTGCACGGAGCCCTCGATCGCCTGATCGACGGCGTCGAGCGCGAGTTCGGGGCATCGCTTCCGTCACTCTCGCGTGAAGACAAGCAACGAGCGATCCGTCTGCTCGACGAACGTGGCGCCTTCACGCTGCGCCGGGCAGTGGAGGACGTGGCCGACGCGATGGGCGTCAGCCGCATCACGGTCTACAACTACCTCAACGCGCTGCACCGATGAGCAGCTTCGACGTGATCGGTTTCGACGCCGACGACACGCTCTGGCACAGTGAGGACGGCTTCCGAGTCAATGAGGATCGCTTCCAGGAGCTGATCGGCCCGTACGCGCCGGAGGGTGTCGCCGTGAAGGAGGCGCTGACCGCGACGGAGCGGAAGAACCTCGGCACGTTCGGCTACGGCGTGAAGTCGTTCGGTCTGTCCATGGTCGAGGCCGCCGTCACCATCAGCGGCGGTACCGTTCCGTCCACCGTGATCGCCGAGCTCGTCGAGATGGTGCGGCGCCAACTCGAGGAACCGGTGCGCCTGCTCGACCACGTGCCCGAGGTGCTCGCCGCCGTCGGCGAGACGCACCGGCTGATCCTCATCACCAAAGGTGATCTCATCCACCAGTCGCACAAGGTGACGACGAGCGGCCTCGCCCATCATTTCGAGCAGATCGACATCGTGCTGGAGAAGAACGCGGACACGTACGCAGGCATCCTCGAGAAGGTCGGCGTCGAGCCGGCGCACTTCTGCATGGTCGGCAACAGCGTCCGCAGCGACATCTTGCCAGTGCTGTCCCTCGGCGGCCACGGCGTCCACATCCCCTACCCGATCCTGTGGGACCTCGAGCACGTCGACCACGACGAGAACTTCGTCGAGCTGCCATCGCTCGCCGACCTTCC
>DATBKA010000400.1:0-11511 GCA_036556105.1 Ilumatobacteraceae bacterium
CGACGTGCGGGATGAGTGCCGAACGGGCAACGCCGTACGTGCGTTGCAGCACCATCACACCAAACGCCAGCGGGAAGAGGACGAGGTCGTCGAGATGGAAGATCATCGCCACGAAGATCGCGGCGCGGCCGATCGCGGTCAGCTGGATGATCAGCCGACGACCGCCTGGGGCGCGGTCGATGAACGGGCCGATCAACGGGGCGACGACGGCAAACGGAGCGAAGCTGACGAGCAGGTAGAGCAGCACCTTGCTGCGCGCCGCGTCAGGGCTGATCGAGAAGAACAGCGAGCCGGCCAGTGACACCACCATCGCCACATCGCCGGCCGTCATCAAGGCATGCGTGCGTGCCAGGCGGCGAAACGGCGTGACGAGCGGAGCAGGCGGGACTCGCGGTGCGGGTGGACGCCTGCCAGTGGACACGGTGGCATGGTAGGGCGCGCCACGCCACGGCGCGCTCGACCCTGGTGCGCGCTCAGTTCTCCTTGGCGCGGTCGAACTTGTAGCCGAGGCCGCGATAGGTGATGATCCGGGTTGGAGTCGTCGGGTTCGGCTCGACCTTGGCCCGCAGCCGCTTGATGTGCACGTCGAGCGTCTTCGTGTCGCCGACGTAGTCGCTGCCCCACACCCGGTCGATCAGCGTCTCGCGAGGCAGGACCCGCCCGGCGTTCGCCAGCAGCAGGTGCAGCAACTCGAACTCCTTGAGCGGCAAGGCCACCTCGGCGCCGTCGATGGTGACGCGATGCTCGTCGGGATCGAGGATGACGTCGCCGACCGCCAACGACCCGGGCGAGAGCTCGGACGCCGCCGACGAATCGGATGGTGCACGACGCAGCACGGCGCGCATGCGGGCCACGACCTCACGCATTCGGTACGGCTTGGTGATGTAGTCGTCGGCGCCGACCTCGAGGCCGACCACCGTGTCGATCTCGGCGCCCTTCGCTGTGACCATGATGATCGGCACGTGGCTCTTCTTGCGCAGCTGACGGCACACGTCGATGCCGCTCATCCGCGGCAACATCACGTCGAGCAGCACCAAATCGGGTTGCACGTCGTCGAACCGGCGCACGGCATCGAATCCATCGCCGACGGAGACGACGCGGAACCCTTCACGCGTCAGGCCGATCGTCAACGCTTCGACGAAGCTGGGCTCGTCTTCGACGACGAGGACAACTGGCTGTGCGGTCACGTCTCCTCCACCGGCACCCGAATCGTGAACACCGAGCCCTCGCCTTCTCGCGATTGCACCGTCACCTCGCCGGAGTGGTTGGTGGCGACGTGGCGCACGATCGACAGACCGAGTCCGGTGCCTCCGGTGTCGCGGCTGCGCGCCCGGTCGACCCGGTAGAACCGTTCGAAGATCCGGTCGATGTCGCGCGCCGGAATGCCGACGCCGGTGTCGGTGACCACGAGCTCGACACACCCGTTCGCACGCCGCGATTCGACCGACACCGATGAGCCGGCGTCGCTGTACTTGACGGCGTTGTCGATCAGGTTGGCCACCGCCGAGACGAGTTGGCGGTGGCTGCCGACGACGTGGAGATCGCTGGGACCGCGGTCGACGGTGACGCTGATCTGGTGCCGCTCGGCGGCAGCACGCGAACGCTCCACAGCGTCCTCGACCACTCTGGCGATCGAGACGCGGTCCTTGGCGGCCGGGCCACCGAGCTCGGTGCGTGACAGCTCGAGCAGATCGTCGATGGTGCGCGCGGCGCGGTGCGCCTCGGAGACCATCTTGTCGGCCAGGCGGCGGGTCGCCGTCGGGTCCTCGACGTCGGCGAGCGCCTCGGCGAGGATTGCCAGCGCGCCGACCGGCGTCTTCAACTCGTGGCTGATGTTGGCGACGAAGTCGGTGCGCACCGCCTCGAGCCGGGCCCGCTCGCTGACGTCGTCGATGGTCACCAATGCTCCGCCGTCCTCGATCGGCGTCGCCTGCACGGCGACGACCGTCCGCGGCGGGCCGATGAACTCGACGTTCTGTCCGCTGGCCACACCGTTGATGGCTTGACGCAGATGCCGTTCGACGGCTTCGCTGAGCAGCACCGCGGCGTGACCGTGGTAGTTGCGAGCGGCGACGTTCTCGACCAAGGTCTGACCACTGTGATCGGCGAGCACCACGCCGATCGGCAGCGCATCGAGGGCGCGGCGCAGCCGCAAGATCTCTGCTTCGAGCCGCCCGACTTGCTCTCGAGCTTCGTCATGCTCGGCTGGAGGACGCGGCGCGCCCCGACGACGGCGCAACGTCATCACGGCGTGCCATCACCGTCCTGCACCGCGCCGAGTCGCGGCATCTCGCCCGTGTCGTCGCTACGCAACCGGAAGCGCTGTGCGCCATGGTGCTCTGGCAACCAGCCGGTGATGACGAATCGCACTCGTTCGCCGACGTTGACCGCGTGGTCGCCGATCCGTTCGTAGAACCTGGCGACGACGGCGAGTTGCACGGCGACTTGGAGATCGATCCTCCCGGCGGCATGGCTCTCGAAGATCGCTTGCACGAACTGCTTCTGCAGCGCGTCGAGGTACGAGTCCATGTCGTCGATCGCCGCCGCCTTGGCCGCGTCGTTCTCGACGAACGACTCGATCGCCGCGGTGTAGAGCTGTTGGGCTTGTTCACCCATCCGCGAGATGATGCCGCGCAGTTTGGGATCGAGATCGTGGCCGTAGATGCGCCGCGCCGCCTTGCAGATGTTGCAGACCAGGTCGGCGGAGCGCTCGACGTCGGAGATCATCCGCAGCAGAGCGACGACTTGACGAAGGTCGGTCGCCACCGGCGCCTGCAGGGCGAGGATGCGGTAGCAACGCTCTTCGAGATCGAGTGAGCGAGCGTCGATCTCGTCGTCGCCCTGGATGATGTAGTCCGCACCTTCGAGGTCGCCGTCGAGCAGCACCGCCGTGGCGCGTGGGATGGACTCGGTCACCGACGCCGCCAAGCGCACCAACTCGGCGCGAGCTTCGTCGAGATCGTTGTGAAAACCCTTGCGCAGCTCGTCCATCAGCCGAACCTCCCCGTGACATACATCTCTGTGCGTTTGTCGTCCGGGTTGGAGAAGATCTTCGCCGTACGGCCGAACTCGACCATCACCCCGGTACGTCGATCGCCGTTCGCGCTGACCTCGGTGGTGAAGAAGGCGACACGATCGCTGACCCGCGCTGCCTGCTGCATGTTGTGAGTGACGATCAGGATCGTGTACCGCTGCTTGATCTCCTGCATGAGGTCTTCGATCCGCGACGTGGCGATCGGGTCGAGCGCCGAGCACGGTTCGTCCATCAGGATCACTTCCGGCTCGACGGCGATCGCCCGGGCGATGCACAGCCGCTGTTGCTGGCCACCCGACAGGCCGAGCCCCGAGGACCTGAGACGGTCCTTGACCTCGTCCCACAACGCCGCCCCGCGCAATGACTCCTCGACGATGTTGTCGAGCTCGCTCCTGCGGCGCACGCCGGCGATGCGTGGGCCGTAGGCGACGTTGTCGTAGACGCTCTTCGGAAACGGGTTGGGCTTCTGGAAGACCATCCCGATCCGCCGGCGAACCTCGACGGCGCTGACCGACGGGTCGTAGAGGTCGACGCCGCGATACAACACCGTGCCCTCGACGCGAGCACCTTCGATGAGGTCGTTCATCCGGTTGAAGCAGCGCAGGACGGTCGACTTCCCGCAGCCCGACGGACCGATGAAGGCGGTGATCTCGTTGCGACGGATGCGCAGGTCGACGTCGCGCACGGCCCGGAAGGAGCCGTAGTACACGGCAAGGTCGCGCGTGGTGAACACGTCCGGGACTGGCACCTGCTCGGCCGCCTGCTGCACAAGGTTCGGCTGCTGATCAGTCGTCAACCGGAGCTCCACGACGTCGGCGGGCAGAGATGCGGCGGCATCGTTCCGAACGGTACTGCCAAACGAGGGGTGATCGGCCACGTACACCGGGCGGAGGCTCACGTGGCGAGCGTAGAGACAGCAGGTGACATCGCCCTGAACAAAGGTGAACGACCGGTGAACGGGGCACGAACGCCCGGCAAATCACCGCTTCTGGCGGTCGGTCACCCAGTGATAGAAGCGCTCCTGGGCGTCACCCTCCGAGAACTGCTGCGGCCCGCGGCGCTGCCACGCCCCCTCCGGGTCCATCTCCCAGCGGACGATGTCGTCGGCGAGATCGAACTCGAACACGGTGTCGAGCCAATCCTGGTGCTTGGGGTGGGTGACCGGCACCAAGACCTCGATCCGGCCGTCGAGGTTGCGCTGCATCCAGTCCGCCGAGCCGATGAGGAACAACGGGTTGCCGTCGTCGCCGTGGGCGAAGCGAACGATGCGCGAATGTTCCAGGTACCGGCCGAGGATCGAGCGGACGCGGATGTTGTCGCTGAGACCGCGCACACCGGGACGCAGACAACAGATGCCGCGCACGACGAGGTCGATCTGCACGCCCGCTTGCGACGCCTCGTACAGCGCTTCGATCATCTCCGGGTCGACCAGCGAATTGAGCTTGGCGATGATTCGTCCCTCGGTGCCGAACGCGGCCTCGTTCTCGACAAGATCGATCAACTGGCGACGCATGTCGCGCGGTGCGACGAGCAACGAGGAGTATTCGTAGGCGCGGCTGTAGCCGGTGAGATGGTTGAACAAGTGCGTCACGTCGTCGCCGACGTCGGGATCGCACGTGATGAAACCGACATCCTCGTAGAGACGCGCGGTGCGCGAGTTGTAGTTGCCGGTGCCGATGTGGCAGTAACGGCGCAGTCCGTCCTCGTCGGCGCGAACGACCAGGACGCACTTGGCGTGCGTCTTCAAACCGACGAGGCCATAGACGACGTGCACGCCGGCGCGCTCCAAGGCCTTGGCCCAGGTGACGTTGGTGGCCTCGTCGAACCGCGCTTTGAGCTCGACGAGTACGGCCACCTGCACCCCACGCTCGGCAGCGCGCATCAAGCTGCGCGCGATCGGGCTGTCGCCGCCCGCTCGGTACAGGGTCATCTTGATGCTCTGCACCCGTGGGTCGTCGGCTGCCTGGGCGATGAACGACTCCGAGCTGCTGGCGAAGCTCTCGTAGGGGTGGTGGACCATGAGCGGCCGCTCGCGGATGACGGAGAAGATGTTGCGGTCGGCCTCGTCGGCGGCCACGATCCGCCCCGCTGTGACCGGCGGCCAGGGCTTGTCCTTCAGCTCCGGCCGGTCGAGGGCGTGCAGCTCCCACAGGCACGTCAGGTCGAGCGGTGCCCGGTGCGAGGTGACGTCGCCCGGTCCGAGCTCGAGCTCGCGGCGCAGCAGCTCGAGCATCTCCGCGCTGATCCCCGCCTGCACCTCGAGCCGCACGGCACGACCGAACCGGCGCCGGCGCAGCTCCATCTCGACGGCGGCAAGGAGGTCGTCGGCCTCTTCGTCCTCGACGGTGAGATCGATGTTGCGGGTGACGCGGAACGCGGCGTGCTCCTCCACGACCATCCCCACGAACAACGAATGGAGGTGGGCGGCGATCAGCTGTTCGGCCGGCAGGAAACGGATGCCATCGGGAAGGCCGACCAGCCTCGGAAAGACCGTCGGCACCTTGACCCTCGCGAACCGTCGCTCTCCCGTGTCGGGGTCGCTGACCATTGCCGCCAGGCTGAGGGCGAGGTTGGAGATGTACGGGAACGGATGGGCGGGGTCGACGGCGAGCGGAGTGAGCACAGGGAAGATCCGCTGCTCGAACACGTCCGTGAGGTAGTTGCGGTCCTCGCGGCCGAGCTCGTCCCAGCCGACGAGCCGTACACCGGCCGCAGCCAGCTCGGGCACCAGCCCGTCGACCAAGACCTTCTCCTGCTCGATGACGAAGTCTTCGACGATTGGGCTGATCGCGGCGAGCTGCTGACTGGGCGTCAGGCCGTCTGTCGAGCCGCCCGAGACTCCTGCCGCAACCTGATCTTTCAGGGCGGAGATGCGCACTTGGAAGAACTCGTCGAGGTTCGAGGAGCTGATGGCCACGAACTTCAGCCGCTCCATCAACGGGATGCCCGGCTCGTGGGCCAAGGCGAGCACGCGCCGATTGAAGTCGAGCCAGCTCAGTTCCCGGTTGAGCAGCCGCGCCGTCATCGTCTCGCCTTGTGGTCAGTCGCCTTCCGGGATCCCCAGATCCCACTCCAAGGAGATCCGTTCCCGCTCGGCGTCGCGCACGATCCGCTCCCGGTTGCGCCGGAACTGGGGGTCGTCGCGAGGCAGGAGCACGAGGCGAGCCATGACCCGCGTGCGGAACTCCTCGAGCAGCGTGCGGTCGCCATAGTCGCTGTACAGCTCCCAATGCGGCGACACGGGGCCGAGGTAGACGATGCGCACATGCGCCCGCGGCGGCTCGTTGACGATGTCGGTCATGGGGCTCCTCCTGCGCCGAAACGGCTGCTGGAGTGTACCGGCAGGCTGGTCGAATCCCTGGAACGCTGCACCGGAGGGTGTCACGAGCGGCTCGGCGGTATAAAGTCTCGGGTCAACGGGAACCAGATCGCTGCGCCGGACGTCTAGTAGTCAGCGCAGTGGTGCGGCCACCCGGGCCAAGCTCAGGGGCTTTGGCGGGCGCATCACCGACCGCGACGCGTCGCGGTCGATCAAGGAGACACGATGCACCGTTTCGAAATCCCCACCGACGTCGACACCATCACCGCATGGATGGCCGACGGGAACTGCCGGAACTACCCGCCGGCGGTGTTCTTCCCCAGCGACGGGGTCGGGGTCGATCGGGCTCGCAAGATCTGCACCGGGTGCCCGGTCGCCGCGCAGTGCCTCGAATACGCGCTCGAAGAGCGCATCGAACATGGGGTGTGGGGTGGTTGCAGCGAACGTGAGCGTCGCCGCATCTTGAAGCGCCGGCGAGTCGCCAGCAACTGAGCCGAGCGGCTCAGCTCTTCGATTCGTCAGCCGACTTCTCGGCTGCCGCTTTGGCCTCGCTGGCCTTCTGACCTTCGGCAAGCCCCTCGCGGAACTCCTTCTGAGCTTTGCCGAGGTTCTTGGCGAGCTTGGGAAGTTGGGCGCCGCCGAAGAGCACGAGAATGACGACGAGAACGATGATGATCTCCGCCGGAGAGTCAAAGAAACCTGCGAGCATGGCCGTCACGCTACCACCGCATCACGCTCGGCGACATGCGGCTTCGTTCGACCGGAGCGTCACGCAGACGTGCGTCTGCCGGCTTGCGCCCGCTGCCGACGGAGGCGACGACGCTCGCGCTCGGACAGACCGCCCCAGATGCCGAACTTCTCGCCATTGACGAGCGCATACTCGAGGCACTCCATGCGCACGACGCACCCCCGGCACACCTCTTTGGCCTCCCGCGTCGATGCTCCCCGCTCGGGGAAGAACAGATCGGGGTCGACGCCCAAGCAGTTGGCCTCGTCCTGCCAAGTGCGTGTGTCTGTGTCGGTGTGGTCTTGCATTCGCTGTGGCCTCCCCTGCCGTAGGGCCGCTCGTGGGGACTTCACGCCGTTTGGCTGTGTCGCTCGCCGTAGCCCTGCTACAGCGGAAGCGCTCGGCGCCGTGTCACGTCCCTGTAATTACACAGACGTCATTCTTCACTATCACACATGGTTTCCGCAAGGGGTGATTTTGAAACCTGGTCTTGCAGGGGCGACGCGAGTTACTCGGCGGCGCCGGTCAGCTCCCGGCTCAACCGGCCGAGCCACGTCTCCAACGCCTTGGTCAACCGGCGCGTGTCGCCGGTGGCGAACAAGTCCATCGCCAATCCGGTGAAGGTCGCTTTGATCAGCGAGGCCTCCAGCGCGGCGCGCTCGGGCTTCAGCCCTTCGGACACGAGTCGTTGCTCGACGTCGTGTCGCCACACACCGATCTGGTCGGCGCGCACGTCGCCCGTCAGTCCCGTCACCGTCGGCTCGAGCGTTGCTGCTTCGTAGTTGAGGCGCACGAGGGCGAGGTTGTGCGGATCGGCACACAACCACTTCCACCACTTGCGATACAACTCGACCTGACTCAGCTTCGGTGCGCGTTGCAACCACCTGCGCTGCACGTCGATCTGTTGATCGATGGCGCGGGCCAGCGCTGCCGTGATCAATTCGTCCTTGGACCCGAAGTGGTGCATCAAGCGGTTGATGCTCACACCGAGCGACGCGGCCATCGGTCGCAACGTCGTTTGCGCGGCACCATGCTCGGCCAGGTAGTCGACGACTCGATCGAGCAGCTCCAACTTGAGCTGCGGATCAGCTGTGCGAGCCATTCCGGGTCACCCTAGTTGTGCAAGAACGACCAGCGGTTCGTAGTCGGAGAAGTCGCGAGCGACGAAGCTCCTGATCCGCAGCGCCGCGCACGTGTCACCCAGCGCCGGATCATCCACGGTCTGTGCCAGCGCGACGCGCAGCTCGTCGATGATCGCCGGCGGGGTCGATGCAGCCGTGACGAGGGGCAGGCACGGCACGCGCATCCCGTGGCCGACCACGGTCACACGTGGCTCGTCGAGATGTGACCATGTGACCGCGTCGATCGAGGCCAGATCGGCACGACGTTCGGCGACGGCCTGGACGCTGGCGACGTGAGCGCCGGTCCACAGCACGTGATCGAAGGAGACGCCCGCGTCGGCCGCGACCGCGCCGAGGCTGATCCACCCCGACAAGCTGTCCGGACTGTTGGCGGCGACGATGACGCCCTGGCGGCGGACGACGTCGTCCAGCGAACCCGGGCCACCGCTGATCAGGACCGACCGATACGTGCCGTCGACAGCGCCGTCGACTGCACAGTCGAACGTGCCGACGACTCGAACCAAGCCGGCGAGCGAGGTGACGAGCGGCCATCCGCACGTCTGGCCGAGCAGCAGATCGCGGCGGCCACACGCCTCGGCCGCGGGAAGGTCCCAGTCGAGCTCGGGGGCGGCGAAGCTCACCCGAGCGCGCACACCCTGCCAGAACCGGTCGTATGCGGGGCGCAGCGTTGCGAACGGGTACATCGCCAACGAGGCGATGGTCACCGCAACCCTCTCGCCCCGAATGGGCGAGCTCCCGGCGAGAGCGGATGGTCGGGTTGGCAGAACGGCCGCAAGAAGTTGCGCCGGGCGACCTCGAGGTACCCGTGCTGATACAGGCCGGCCCCCTCGGCGGCCAAAGCGTCGCCGCCCAGCTCCCGGTGCAGCTCGGGAAGGGCGTACCACGGCGTCGACGGTTCGGCGTGGTGCGTGTGGTGCAGGTTGTTGTTGAGGTACAGCAGCGACATCAGCGGCCCGGCCTTGACCACTGCCGACCGAGTGCCTTCCGCAACCGCGCAGTGCTCGACGAACGAGCGCAGGAGCGTCAGCGACTGGCCCATCAACACGAACCCGACGACGTACTCCCACACCGGCAGCCCGACGACCACGAACATCCACCACGCCAGCAGCGCTGCAGCGAGCAGATGGACCACCCAGCGCCGGGCGACGTGGCGGTCGGAGCGCATGGCTCTCATCTCATGGCGGAGGTACCGGCCGATGCTGTCGACCGAGCCCAGCGTGAGACGGCCCAGCATCGTGCGCGTGACGAGGATGTAGGCCCGCTTGACCATGCCTGCCGAATCCCACTGCTCGGGAAGCACGTAGAACGACTCCGGGTCGATCTCCGGGTCGGTGAGATCGGTGTGGTGGTGCACCATGTGGCTGGCGCGGTAGGCGAGGTACGGCAGCCAGAACGACAGCGGGGCGAAGGCGAGCGCGGTGTTGACCGGACGGCTGCGCGTCGGGTGACCGTGCAAGGCCTCGTGCTGCAGTGACATGTAGAAGCCGCCGAGCAGTGCCAGGGCCGCGATGCTGGCGAACCAGGGGATCGATCGGTGCAACAGGACCACCGCCAACCACGACGAGTAGAACCCCGCGAAGAGGCCCACCGTCGCCCATTCGGGACTTCGACCCCGTGCTGCCCGCGCCCGCACCTCACTGCTCCCTTCCGGTCTGTGCCGTCATCTGTTGTTCACGCCGTGCACCCCCCGACGGTGCACTCTCCATATTGTGCATCGTGGGAGGTCTCGCAGGGTGTATCGGCGGGTTTGAGACAAAACTGGAATGAGACGCGGGCACCCCGCGTCTGCTAGGCTGTTCCACGATACGGGTCGGTTCTACATCGTGGAACACACCTGCGGCACGAGGAGCCACGTCATGAGCGAACAAGACGATCTGGATCTCGCCACCCTCGACGACACCGACCTCGTCGCCCAGATGCACGACGACCTCTACGACGGGCTGGCCGACGAGATCGTCGAAGGCACGACCATCCTCCTCGATCGCGGCTGGAGCGCCGACAAGGTGCTCAACGACGCGCTCGTCGAAGGGATGCGCATCGTCGGCATCGACTTCCGTGATGGCATCTTGTTCGTTCCCGAGGTGCTGCTCGCCGCGAACGCGATGAAGGCGGGCATGGCCATCCTCCGCCCGTTGCTCGCCGAGACGGGCGCCGAGCCGATCGGCAAGGTGGTCGTCGGCACCGTCAAGGGCGACATCCACGACATCGGCAAGAACCTGACGGCGATGATGCTCGAAGGGGCCGGCTTCGAGGTGATCGACCTCGGCATCAACACCGACGTCGACAAGTTCCTCGCCGCCCTCGAAGAGCACCAGCCCGACATCTTGGGCATGTCGGCGCTGCTCACCACGACGATGCCGTACATGAAAGTGGTCGTCGACACGCTGATCGAGAAGGGGCTGCGCGAGAAGTACCTCGTCCTGGTCGGGGGCGCTCCGCTCAACGAGGAGTTCGGCAACGCCGTCGGCGCCGATGCCTATTGCCGTGATGCCGCCGTCGCCGCCGAGACGGCCAAGGCGCTGGTGAAGACGCGCCGTGATCGTCTGAAGGCCGAGCCTCCCGGCCCGTCGGTGGCCTGAAGCACTGAGCGTCCGCATGTCCACGTCGCCGCTCGTCGTTGCCTGTGGCGCCCTGGCCTCCGAGCTGCGCGCCACGCTCAACAATCATGGCCTCGCCGATGCCGTCGAAGTCGTCTACCTACCGGCCAACCTGCACAACCGCCCGGAACGCATCGTGCCCGAGCTGACACCGCTGCTCGACGCCGCCGCGGCCGCGGGGCGGCCGGTGTTCGTCGCCTATGCAGACTGCGGAACGGGTGGTGCGCTCGACGCGCTGCTTGAACGGCACCCCGAGGCGACGCGGCTACCCGGCGCGCACTGCTACGAGTTCTTCAGCGGCAGCGAGACGTTCGCGGCACTGCACGAGGAGGAGTTGGGCACGCTGTTCCTCACCGACTTCCTCGCCAAGCACTTCGAGGCGCTGTTGTGGCAAGGCCTCGGCCTCGACCGCCATCCACAGCTGCGCGACGCCTACTTCGGCAACTACCGACGGGTCGTGTTGATCTCGCAGTCGAACAGCGCCACCGTCCTCGCTCACGCCAAGGCTGCAGCCGAGCGGCTGGGCCTCGACTTCGAACACCGCCACGTCGGGCTCGAGCCCTTCACCGCAGCTGTGACCGAAGCGGTCGCCGTCTCCTTGCGGCGGGTGGCGTGATGCCGCGCTCCGGCCGCAGCACACGCGAGCTGATCGTCATCTACTGGCGCGACATCCCTGCGCAGGTCAATGCCCA
>DATBKA010000401.1:0-2707 GCA_036556105.1 Ilumatobacteraceae bacterium
GCTGCACGTTGTCCGGGGCGTTCAGCCACTCAGGTGCCAGCGCCTCGCCTGGGCCCGGTTCCGTCACGGCGCGTTCGAGGTGACCTGTCTGACCCTCGCGGTAGACGAGGTACGCGCGCCGCGGCAACGCTCCGTTGCCCAGATCGAGGATGACGTTGCTGGCCATCCTGGTGAGGACCCCAGGTTGCGTATGCCCGGTGGACGAAGTCAATGTCGTCAGCGCCGCCGACGGGTCCGGCTGGCTCGCCGCGACGGGGATCACCAGAGCCAGATCGGCGAGACAGGTCTGGGCCAGTTCGCTCTGCAGGGCCGCGGTGGCCACCGACGACAGGTACAGCGGCGACCCGGCGAGACACACGCTGCCAAGTGCGGCGATAGCAGTGATCGCGACTCGTCCGCTCCCACCCCGACGGCCGATCCGCTGCACCCGCCAGGCCACGGCCCGATGCTAGTGAGCACCCGCCGCACTGCTTCGCTCGGGCGTGCATGGGCGCGGCAGTGCCCCGCCGGCGGCATCTGTCGCGCCCATTGATCTTGCATGGGCGCGGGAGTACACCGCCGGCGGCATGTGTCGCGCCAAGCGGCTCAGGGGACGTCGTCAGGCGACGGTCGGGTGCGGCTCCCAATAGGGCCGGCGCAGCTCTTGCTTCAGCGGCTTCAACGCTCCCGACAAGGGGATCGGCTCGGTGCGGAACTCGATCGACTTCGGCACCTTGTAGCCGGCGATCGTCGCCCGGGCGTGCTCCTTGATCTCGTCCTCGGTCGCGGTGAGGTCGTTGTGGAGGACGATGATGGCATGCACCTGCTCGCCCCACACCGGATGCGGGATGCCGATCACTGCTACCTGCTCCACCGCCGGATGAGTCGAGATCGCGTTCTCGACCTCGATCGAATACACGTTCTCGCCACCACTCACGATCATGTCGTTGACCCGGTCGACGAGGAACACGTAGCCGTCGGCGTCGATGTGGCCGGCGTCTCCGGTGTGGTACCAGCCGCCGCGGAAGACCGCCTCGGTCATCTCCGGCTGGTTCCAGTACTCGCGCATGAAGTTGCCACCGCGAGCGCAGATCTCGCCGTTCTCACCTGGCGCAGCCTCGGTGTCGTCGCTACGGCGCACGCAGAGGTTGATCCCGTACATCGGCCGGCCCGCCGAGCGCAGGATGGGGCCACCGCGGCGATGGTCGTCGTCGGTGAGGAACGTGAGCACTGACGAGCATTCCGTCATCCCGTAGCCCTGCCAGATGTTGACGTGCGGAAACGCCGTCATGACTCGTTCGAGCAGGGCCGCGGGCATCGGCGAGGCGCCGTAGACCAGGTCGCGCAGCGAGGCGAGCCGCTCCGGGCGGAACTCCGGATGGTTCATCACCATCGCGATCATCGTCGGCACCATCGTCGTCCAGTCGACCCGGTACTGCTCGATCGCCTCCATGACTTGCCCTGGCTCGAAGAGCGGTACGAACACGGACGACCCGCCGGTGGCGGGAATGCCGATGACAGCGGCCATCGACGCGGCGTGGAACATCGGTGTCTGGTGGAGGTAGACGCGGTCCTCGCCGAAGTCGACGGCGAGACCGATGTGGTAGAAGTTCAACAGCTCGGCGCGCTGCTCCAGCAGCACGCCTTTGGCCACGCCCGTCGTGCCTCCCGTGTACATCAGGATCACGGGGTCGGTCTCCTCCGGCTCGTCCGGCACGACCGGTTCGCCGGCGGCCAGCAGATCCTCGTAGAGGAAGTCGTGCGGCACGTCGCCTTCGCCCATCAGCACGACGTGACGCAGCGGAAGCTCGGCGCGGATCTCGGCGATGTTCCGTGCGAAGTGATCGGCGAAGAACTGGTCGACGAACACGACCGACGTCGCCGAGTCGCGCATGATGTGCTGCAGCTCGCGCCCGGCGAGGCGGAGGTTGAGCGGATTGATGACGCCCGCGCCGAGGAAGCCGGCGTGGAACAGCTCGAGGTATTGATGGCTGTTGCACGACATCACCGCGAACCGTTCGTGCGGCTTCATGCCGAGCTGGTGGCGCATGGCGTGCGTCAGGCGCAGCACCCGGTCGCCGTGCTGCTGGAACGTTGCCCGGTAGGCGCCGTCGTGAAACCCGACGCGATCCGGCCAGCGTTCGATGGCAGGGACGAAGTATCGGTGGTAGACGAGTTCCTTCATGGTTGTCCCTCCTGAGGAACGTGTCAGCCCGTCGGGGCCGCGGCAGCGGCCGCGTCGAGCTGCTCTTGCGTGACGCCACAGCGCTTGGCGGCGTTGTCGAGCAGTGTGTTGACCGCCTCTGGCCGGGGAACCGAGGCGATGCCCATGGCGATGAGGTCGTTCTCCGACGTCGTCGCCACCAGGTCGTCCGCCGCGCAGCGGGCGATGCCCGGGTCGACTCCGACACCGACCAAGGTGTCGTAGAAGATCGGGGCGACGACGCCGGCGGTCGGACGCTCTGCCGGCCCTGGCGGAAGTGTTGTCGTCGGTGGAACCGTGTCACCGGGTTGCGTCGTCGTCGATGCGGCCACGGTGGTCGAGGGCGGGATCGTGGTCGTGGTCGGTGCCGCGGTGGTGGCCGGCGCCTCGATCGCACTCTCCGTCTGCGGCACTGCGGCTTCGGTCTCGGTGTCCCTGACCGCGACGGCGATGAGGACGATGCCGAGGATCGCCAACGCAGCGCCGGCGATCCATCCCGCCGAAGCGCGGCGCGCCCGAGCGGCG